>JAZSKU010000041.1:0-32846 GCA_045535005.1 Bacilli bacterium | reverse complement strand
TCTATAATTATTTATTAATTCATTATATGGAATATTAATACTTCCATTAATATGATTTTCTTTATATATAGATGGAGATGATACATCTATTATTTTCATATTATCACCTATTTTATTATATGAAAAAAGGAAGATGAATGTTATTCATCTTCACTTCCAAAAAAGTCATCAAAGAAATTGTCATCGTTTGTACGATTATTTTTTTCTATAACACTATCTACATCTATGTTAACTTTTGGTTTTTCAAGTTCATCAAATGTCTCAAATGTTTCTGATGGTTTATTATAAGCTTGACTACCAAGAGGAGCCATATCTTCTTTAAGCATATCTTCTATTTCTTTTTCTTCTTGTGGAGATACTTTGAAGTAGTCTTCACCTTCAACGCTTATTTCTTCTGGCATAGTTTCTTCAACTACATCAGCTATAAATCTATTTGTTTCAGGTTTTACTGGTTCATCGTATTTTTTATCTAAGATATTACTTATTTCTTTTTCTATATCATTTTCTGAAACATTTACGTTATTAACAGTTTCATTAATAGTGATATTAGCTGGTTCTTCTTTAGCTTTCTTTTCTGCTTCTAATCTTGCTTTTTCTTCTGCCTCTTCTCTTTCTAATTGAGCTATTTTTTCGTCTAGACTTCTAACATAGTCATCTAAACTTGTAGGCATTACATTAGCACTAGAACCACCAGGTACCATTGATGATGGCATAAATGGATTTTGTCCAGTCATTCCTGCCATACCACCCATACCAGCCATTGCTGCCATTCCGCCCATTCCAGGCATCATTCCAGGTCCAGCACCTACTGGTACTCCTTGACCTTCTTTTAATTTATTAACATATCCTTTTAAATCGAATACTTGAACTTCTCTTGAATTTCTTTTTACATATTCCATATCAGGATATTTTTTACCCCAATCAATCTTCCAGTCATATGTTAATGTTGTTTTAAATGGCATACTTCTAAATCTGTTGATAATAACTTCACCTTGTTTTAGAGCTTGTAAATCACTTACTGTGAATAATGGTCTAATTGGTGGAGCTGGTTTATCTTTTTCAGCTTTAGGAGGTTTTTGATCACCTAATAATTTACTTATTTCTTCTAATGCAGCTAACTCTGTACTCATTAAGTATACAAAGTTACCACAGTTACCTTTAATAGTTTCTGCAACTTCTTTACCATAAACTTTATTAAGTTGTGAGAAGTTTTGAATAACGAAACTAAATCTTATGTTTCTTGAACGAGATGCTGTAATCATAGATTCAACATCTTTAAGTGCAGGCATGTTAGCAAACTCGTCTAAGATAAAGTTAGTTCTATATGGAAGTCTAAGATTAGGACAAGTTTGTGCTACTGCGATTAAACTTTCATAAACTTGTTTTACAAATATTGTAGCAAGTGCATGATATGTTGTTTTTTCATCGTGTATTTTTAAGAATACGGCTGTTTTTTCTTTACCAATATCTCTAATATCGAAATCGCTATATGAAAGCATTTCTGATAAACCTTTTTGTGATGAGAATATTCTTGTCTTTGTTCTAAATGTAGACATGATACCACCACGAGTTTCATTAGGTGCATTGATACAAGATGCTGCAGCTATATATGCAGGTGATAATTCACCTTTACTCTTAAAGTATTCTTTTATATATGTTGATGCGCCGATTCTATCTTCACCAGTTTCAGCCATCATATTTATACTATTGATATTAATTTCATCTTCTATAGCATCATCAAATAATCCAAGTGATAAACCTGTAAAGAAGTTAGATGCTGTTTGTTCCCAGAAAGGCTCTGCCTTATTATTTGGGTCAATTAAGATATTACTAGCAAGGTCTTGTAAAAGTTCGTTTGCTTTATCTGAATTTCCTTCTTTATATATTCTATATGGATATGAGAATGGATTCCATGCTGATCCTTCATCTGGATCACGGAAGTTAACTAATATAATCTTATATCCTTTTTCTTTTAATAAGTTACCACATGATTCGTAAAGTTCACCTTTAGGGTCTGTTACGATCATACTTTCACCGTGTCTACCTAATATTCTGATTAATGGTTTCATGAAACTTTGTGATTTACCTGAACCAGAAGCACCCATGATTAATGAGTGGTTTTCACCATCGTCTACCCATGCTTCTTTACCATTGTTGATAACTGGGAATCCACCAGCATCATATGTATCATCTTTAATAACAATTTTCTTAATACCATAGTCTTTTTTCATATCTTTATCAGACCATAGTTTTGTATATCCATCGTTTTTAGATTTCTTTTTAGTTGTTACACCAAATCCTTCTTCTCTTTCAAAGAAATATGAAGAACATGCTGTCATAAGTGCTACTAAGCATAATATATATAATATTATTGTAGCCATTATAAATTCCGAACCAAATGCAGGTAATGGATTTAATCCAGCAATTACACCTTCAACTGCAAAACTATTTAAGTTAACAACAAATATTGCTATTAAATATAAAAGTACTACACAGAATATTAAAAATATAACTATATCTTTAAAATCAGCTCTAAATTTGAACTTCATAAGATATCACCTCGTCAATTTGTATTATACTATATTTTATTTTAAATTTCATTATTTTTTTTATATTTTAAGAAAGCAGTTCCAACAAATACTAATAAAACAAATAATATTATAATTATTACTACATTTCTTTTAAGAAAACTCTCTACCATTTTAGGATTTTTAAATTCAACTCTAAGTATTTCTGTTTTTGTATCTGTATTAAAATCCCATACTAATTTATTTCCATCTTTACTTGTATTGTTAGCATTAACTACTTCAAAAGGAACATCTAATTTCAATTTAATATTATCAACTGAATTACTAAATGATGCATTTCCTTTTATAGCTTCCCAAAATATATCATTAAATATAATTACTATTTTTATATTATTTCCTTCAGTTATTTTAACTTTACCAACGAATTTTTTAACTAATTCATTTTCATCTAAAGTCATTAAATCTGTATTATTTTTTGTAAGTGATGCATTTGTTTTACCGCCAAATTTATTTTCAGAATAACTATATTCACTTTTTATTTTATCCCAGTCTTCAGGAATATTTTCAATAAAATGATCATCATCAGCTGAAATATTTATATTTTCATCATAAGTTAAATTTTCATTAATTTTTAAATCGTAATTTATATTACAACCACTTAATAAAATTAAGCATAAAATTATTATTATCTTTTTCATAATTTCACCTCATAAATAGCATTAAGATGGCATTAATTATGCCATCTTACATATGCTGCGATTGTATTTGTATTTGTGTCTGGAACTAGTACTGGAGTGCTATAGTATTTATCATCACTACCGCCTCTTTCTTCACACTTACTTCCTTTTGCTGTTTTACATGATTCTTTTGTATTTGTTTCATATATTAACATGTTATTATTTTCATCATATCCAGCAAATATTGAAACATGTCCTATACTCTTCCATCTAGTATCATTTGTTGCATAGAATATTAAGTCACCTGGACGTAAATCATTTGCTTTAATACATTTATTTACACCTGAGTTTTGCAATAAACTAGTTGAGTTACCACTTACTGTGTAAGATAAATTTAAATTTGATTTTACATCTGATAATACTTGTCTTACAAATCCTGAACAGTCTCCAACTTGATTTCCTGCTTCTGCATACTCTTTTGCAACTTTAATTACCTCATCATTAAATGTACTATTGTAATTTGAGACATATGTTTTACAAATTCCATCATCTGCTGCACTAACTTGGCCTTCACTACATTTAACAATTTCAGTTCCACTACCATAGTGATTTTGAAGTATTGTTAAGAAGTCTTGTCCTTGTCTAGCTTGACTTTCCCATTTATTTTGAACTGTACTTACATATCCAGCTGATTTAACTGTTTGACTAGAAGAATCAATAAGTAAATAATCAGATGCTATGTTATATAATTCAGCATATTTAGCATATTGTTCAGTAGACATAGGACCTTTCCATTGACTACTTCCTCCTGGTGGATATGATGTACATTTAAACCCACCACAACTAAGATTAGCTGTTTTTGAATAACATCCTTGACTTGGAGAACACCAAACTTGATCACAGTTACCGGTTTTCATTTTTATTGTTTCTCCTTTATTATAATTACCACGTCTATTAAGTGCATAACTTAATGCAGCTGTCATTTGTGATAATACATAATTATCATTATTACTTTGATATCCAATTTCACCATATGCAACACCAATGATATAATCTCTTAAATCAGTTGTTGTTAATGGATTTAAATCACAATCTGTAACTTCTACTTTTATATTTTCAAATGGTGCTGTTAAATATTTACCACAGTTAGCTCCCATTGCTTGAATAGCACCCATATTAAATGCATAATAACTTGAACTAAATCCTACTACATCTTCAAGTAATAATACATTATTTAATTCACTCTTTCTATTTTCCATTTCTTGAATTAATGTTTCAATTTGTTTTGGAGTTAATGTTGAGTCATAATCATAATGTTGAATTTCTGGATCTTCATGTGCTCTTTTAAATCCAGGGAAATCTATATAAGCATAACCATTTGTATAATCAAATATAATTCCAAAAGTAGCAACCTTTGGTCCTCCACTCCAGTATGTAAATACTTTTGATGCATCATTAAATACATCTTTTTCTAGTGAATGAATATCTTCTACTTTTTGCATATAAACTGTTGTATCTACAGTTCCTGTTATTTGTCTATCTGTAAAGAATTCATGTGCAGTTGTTATACTACCATCATATTTAACTTTATCTGTTCCATATATTGATTTTAATTCATCTAATGATATTGAACCATTACAAGGTTCATCCGTACCATTCCATGCTGAATTCATATTTGTGTCATATACATAACCACTACCTACAAGATTTAAGAAACTATCATCATCGTCTTCTAAATCGTGTCTATCAAGTAATTTTTTTGTTTTTAATTTCATGAATCCTGGAACACTGAATTTCTCTCCACGTTCTTTTTCATCATTCCATCTTAAGAACATTTTCCATTTTTCAATACTTGCTTTATACACTTCATGATTATGTTGTATACATGAATATGTTGTTGTATCTGTTTCTTCATCATATGATTTATGCCATTCAAATGTTGGATATACTTCTTCAAAAATAGTATTTTGAATTATTCTATCTACATCTTCTCTTTTTAATAAACCATCTTTTATAAGATTGATTAAGACTTGATAATGTTCATTACTTGATATAAATTCTTCATCTGATGGGTCATCATAAGATATATATGGAGCTTGTTGATCATAACCATAGAATATAGTTGCAAGAACAAGACCTGCATCTACTTTTACATTAAATTCTCTTTCATAATCTACTATATTACCTCTTATATATCTTAAGAGTTGACATGCGTCATTAAATTTGTTACCTGAGAAGAATGCATCTACTCCATCCCAGAATTCTAACCACCCTGAATCTATTTTACAATTATTATCTTCATTAAGTTTTTGAATTAATCCGTCCCAACCAATTGGATCACCATTTTCATCATATTGATATTCTTCATTTGTATATAATCCATCTGGAACTTTTTCTTCATATTCTATATCTTCATAGGCTTCTGAGCTTGCTTCTGGTACTCCGAAGAATGAAGTAACTGCACCAGCAAAACTATCAAAAGTAAAAATAAAGAATGATACTAAGAATATAATTAATATAACAATTACTAAAACTAATGCTATAATTGCAATTATTTTAATTTTAAGAAGTAAAAGAGATTTTCCAGCAGCTCCTTCTACAGCTTTTTCTGCAACCTCTTCTTTTGCTTTATCCTTTGCTGCGTCCTTAGCTGCATCTTTAGCACCATCTTTTGCTTTATCAGCGGCACCACCATCTTTACCTTTTTCTTTTCCTCCGCCTTTTCCGTCTGAAGATTCTCCATCTTTTCCTTCTATCTCATTCTTTTTACCTGAACCAGATGTATCAGATGAATCATCATCTTCTCCTTTTCCTTTTTTCTTACGGCCATTTATATCAGGTTCATTTTTTCCTCTATTATTTATAGCATCAATATCTGCTTGGTCTTTCTTACCAACTTTATCATCTTGAATACCATTTAGTCCTTTTGGTTTCTTTTCTTTTTCACCATAAAGACCTCTTTCTACGGCATTAGAAAAAGAATCAACACCCGATAGGATACCTGATTTATTACGTTCGAGTTCATTTTTGATATATTCATCATCATCGAAATTACCGTTCATACTTCACTTCCTTTTAAAAAAGGAGAATTATAATATTATAATCCTCCACCAGAACCAAATGATTCTAATTCTTGTTGAGTCGCTATAACATTAATACGCATTCTTCTGTTACCACAAACAAATAATGCTTGTCCTTGACTATAACGTTTAATAGAATCTTTTTCTTGATCATTTAAGTCTATTAATCTAGCTAAATCATCTACAGCTTGTTTTCTAAGTCCCATTACTAAGTAATAAGAAGCATTATCGAAAATAGCTTTACCGTGAATAAGTACGTTAGGAGCAGCAAAGTCTGTAGGTTGTTGTGTAATGATTATTGTTCCTGTATTGTACTTACGACTACGTCTTTGAATACGTGCTAAGAATTCAGCACCTAATGTATTTTGATCTGCAAGTAGCATGTGAGCTTCATCAACCATTAATATTGTATTGATCTCTCTATCTAGAGTTAATCCCCATGCATATTTTAATATATTGAAGAATAATGCATTTCTAATATTAGCATCAGCATTCATAAGTTCACGAATGTTAAATACTATAAAGTCTGCATCAGTATCAATAGTTGTTTTTCCTGTAAAATAATATCTTAATTCTTTTGTTAATGGTCTGATTTTAAGTTCTAATCTTTCCATTATATCTCTTTCATGAGTATGCTCTGTCATTGATAATAATCTACCTTTTATAGTAGCATATACATCATCAAATGTAGGATAATCATGAGCACCAATTTTATTAAAATCAGTATTAAAATCTATTTTATAACGTCTATATGTATCTTGAACAACTTCACTAAATAGTGTTAAAACATCTTCTTCAATGTCTGGACTATAGTATTTCATGAATGCTTTTAGTGTTTGAAGTGTACGAGTAAGAATAGCATAACCTACTCCTTCACTCATTTCATCTTCATCAGCATCAAGAACTACTTCTAGTGGGTTAATCATACCGAAGTCTCCACCTTTACCTAAGTCGATGAAGTCTCCACCATATAGTTTTGTCATATCTTCAAGTTCACCTTCAGGGTCTATTGCGATGATCTTATGACCATTTCTAATGTTACTTCTTAAAAGAACTTTAGCTGCTGTAGATTTACCTGAACCAGATGTACCTAAGATAATCATATTAGCATTATTTCTATTGAATTCTTTCTTTGTTTGGTATAAGAATTGATTAAATAGGATTACACCACCTGAGTAATCAACTCCAAGTAAACATGAAAGACCTGGATCTTTAATACTATCGAATACAAATGGATACATTGCTGCAATTGTTACAGATGGAATTGGTGTTCCAACTCTTTCTTCTATATCATTTGCTTCAAATATAGGTAACATACTTCTTAAGATTTTTTCTTGTTCGAATCTAAGAACTAATCCTTTCATACCCATTGCATCTAAATAATTTTTAACTTGTACTTTCTTTTGTTCTAATTCTTCATGAGAATCAGCTGAGATTAATAAATGCATTTGAAAGTCAAATATTCTAGCTTGTGTAGCTGTTAACATTTGAATAAAACTTTCAATACTTTCATAATCTTGTCTAATTTGTTCTTGTATTGTTCTGTCATGTTCATTTTGATATCTTGCTTTCATATCAGCAATTTCTTTATTTAACATTTTAGATAATACAGAGAATGCTATTGGAATATGTTTAATACAAATCTTAATTCCAGATAGTTGTGTAAGGTTAGCTAAATAACCTTCATTTATCATTTTAGGATAACTTATTATTGTTAATATAGCACAGTATTTATCACTTATAACCATTTCAGATGGTTTAAATTCTAAACTTTTTGGTGCTAATTGACTCTTAAAACTTACGCTCATGCAGTCATCACCGTCCCGAAATTAGTAGTATCTCCACCATTCATAAATCCATCAAGAAGAGTTCTTAAATCATCATTACTAACTTGTGCTGATTGAAGTCCTGCACTAGCAAGTCCTGATACTATATTTTGAAGTCTCTTTTGTATTATTTCTGGTCTTCTATCTTTGAATAAGATGAAGTATTCTGTATCAGTTACATTTACTTCTTTACTCATAAATAGATTAGCTTTATCTATATCTTCTCTAACTAATTTTCTTATAGCTGGAGTTTGTACTTGATTGTATAAAAGTTTTAATTGTGCTAAATATACATTGATATCAACAGGTCTATCAGCAACAATTAACCAGAATGAGAAATCCATTTGGTTATAAAAACTTCTTAAATTAAATATTGCATTACTTTGAGAATCATAATCTAAGATAAAGATGTTTCTAGGTTTAATTTTTACACCTGTTACTCTAAATCCATTATCTAATATTATTTCTCCGTTTTGGATACCTCTTATAGGTAACCAGTTTTCAGCATACTTTTGTGCCTTAACGTTTACTTTGGGCTTGTTGCTCGTCTCCATCATCGACATAAGTAGCACACCATCCTCTCCAAAAATATTTTGTTGGTCTTGAATAATATGTATACATTTCTTGTAAAAATACAAGAACGTTGTGATAGAAAGGTATAGGCATTACTAAGAATAATGCTATACCTACAGGAGCTAATTTAATAGCTAATTCTGTTAGACTATCACCTTTAAACACAAACATTAAAATTAATGTTATTCCTGCTCCAGTACATAGTATAATTAAGTCTATTAATCTAAATACATTGAATATTAATTGACTCTTTTTACTATTTGCCGGAATTAAATATTGTCCGTTCATATTAACTCCTTTCTTCTATCTATTATTATTTTTTATCTGATTTTCCGTGATGTCTTTGATAACTTCTTGATTGTTCTAATTGTCTTCTTTGAGTTTCAACAGCTTTTCTTTCAGTAGCAACATCAACATGTGTTCCTTGTGCTCTACCTGTAAGATTGTTATATGTATCTTGAGCAGCTCTTGCTTCAGCAGAATCAGCAGTAGATTTTCTACTATTCCAATATTCTGTTGTACGTCTTGTAGAATCTTGTCTTGCTCTTGAAAGATTAGCTTGCGCTTGTTGAATTGCATATGCATCTCCAGATTGCTCTGCAGCAGAAAGTCTTGCTTGTGCACCTTGATATTCTCTATCGAATTCAAGCATTCTACTTGAGTAATCAGCAGCACTATCTCCAAATTGAACATTTTCATATCCTGTTGAGAATAGTGCAGATGCATTTCTATCTACCCATACATTTTCATCATCAGGATCCCTCATTCTCATTGTAGCATCTGGTGCCATAGTGCCACCACTGTGTGCCTTATTTCTTTCTTGTTCTAGTTTGTCAAGAGCTTCTTTACGTTTATCAAAGTTTTCCATTTTACCAGTTTGTTTACGTCCTACTCCACCTATCATTGTATTTGAGTATCCCATAGCACGTTTTTTATTTGAATCAAACATTCCTTTTCCTTCTTTAAAGAATCCGGCAATGCTATCTGCTTTACTATTAAATCCAGTTAATGCTCCGCTTCCAAATCCAGCTAGTGCATTTCTCATTGCTCCTAGTCCACCAGCACCTGATGTAAGACCTGTAGCAAATCCAAGTGCTCCACCAGCGAATGCTCCTAAACCACCTTTAACAAAGTTTGCAAGTCCATGTTTATTGTTTTCTGATAATTTAGAACCAAATACTGAGTCAATGAATTTTGGAAGTAACATTGCTAAACGATAAGCAGCAACGATTATAATTATCATTACTAAGAATCTAGTAAAACTATCTACTTCTGGGAATAACTCTGTTTTTTCAGCCCAGAATTTACTAATTATAGCTGTTACTAAATACATCGATCCGACTCGTATAAACACATCCACATATGTTTTCCAGAATGTATCTATAAAGTTTTTCCATATTTTAGAATCGAATCCTTTATCTATAATTGAAATAATTGCAACTGGTGCTAAGATTTGTAAAATTACAAGTTTAAACATACGTACACCAATTTCAATTGCTATTTTTACTATACTATAAATTAAATAACATCCAATTGCTCCACTTAAGATTGGCCATTTATATTCTACTGACCTATCTATTTCTGCAACTACTGTAACTATTTCCATCATGTTGAAGTCACTATAGTCAGAACCTGCAGCGAGCATTTCATCATATATTCTTTCTACGTTACTTGTTGTTCCATCTTTTCCGTGTAAGAAAATTTGTAATGTTGCTACTGATAAGAATTTACCGAAATCTTCTGTTTCTTCGCTTTCTGAACCAAATACGAACCTAGCTAAGAAACCATTTTTATCAGCATCATCATAAGTAACACCAGCTAAATCATTTAATGTAGTAAATGTATATCCTTCTGGGACACCTACTATTAATAAACTTATTTCATTAAAGAAACTAAATACAAATGAATAACATACTAGCATTGCAGCACTTATAGCAATATTTTTTACTAATGCTGCTCCTCCAATATTTTTATCCTCTAGTTTATCTGGATTTAGCATGTATTGTATCAATGACATACCTAATTTAAATAATATCAATACCAAGATGAGTGCTTTTACTCTATCAATTAAAGGTCCCATCCATGCATATATTACGTTAAAATTCATTTGTGCCATTAACATAAATAATTTATATGAATATGCAACAAGTGAAAAAATAATACCATCAAGTGTTAAGAATATAGCATTTAATGGTAAGAAAATCCATGTTGCAACTGATGACACAGTTATTAATGATGTTATAAAAGTCATAAACTCACTTCCTAATTTTTAATTATTCTATGATGATTATAGCATAAAAAAAAATCAAATAAAAGTATTTTATTTGATTATTTTATTCCTCTACGAATTCTTCTATGTCACTTTTGTAATCTAAGAATAATTTACCCAAAACAAAATCAAATTCTGTTTCATTTTCTATTTGTGAAAATTCAACTACTCCGTTATTATCATTTACTTTTATAATTGAAACATCGTTTTCAAATTCATTATTATTTATTAAATATAAATATTGTTTTTCTTTATTTCTAATAACATCTAATATTAAGTATTCTTTATCATTAATTCCTACAATATCATTTTTTTCATAACTCATAAGTATCACCTTTATACCCTTTTTACATCTTCTTCTGTGTAGTCTTCTACCATTTTAGTTGCAGTTTCTTCCATTTCTGTTAGTAATTCTTTTCCTTCGCTAGCTGTATTTGTTTTTTCTCTAACTGCGATTAATACTGATGAGATACCTAATGTTTGTTTAAGATCATTTCCTTCACTAGGCATTTTTCCTATTGGTGTACCTACAGTATTTGGATTAAATCTCATTTCATCATACATAGTTTCTTCACCATCCCTTTTAATTGTTTTGAATTTGCTTGATATATCCATATTAAATATACCTCCTAGGATAATTTTAACATAATTATAAATAAAAATGTAGAATTTTTATAATTCTACATTATGGTATACATTACTTACATCGTCTATATCATCTAACATTGTTAGTAATCTTTCAAATTTTTCTTTATCTTCGCCTTCTAAAGTTACTGTTTCATTTGAGAAATATGAAATTTCATCTAATTCAAATTCAATACCTTCGAATGCTGTTTCTAAAGCTTTTTTAGCATTATTTAATTCAGAAACTTCTGTATATACAACTACCATATCATCTTCTAGTTCTATATCGTTTGCATCTACATCACCATTAATTAATGCATCCATTACTTCTTCTTCTGTATGTCCTTTTATTCCAACAACACCTAAGTGTTCATACATGAAACTTACTGAACCTTGATTTGCTAATTTAGCTCCACATTTATTGAATGCTGTTTTAACAAAACTTACTGTTCTTGCTGGATTATCTGTTAAACATTTGATTATTAATGAACTTCCACCTGATGCGAATGCTTCATATTCTACAGTATCGTAGTTTTCTACATCTCCTTTTTTAACTTTATCGATGTTTCTATTAATAACATCTGCAGGAACTTGAGCTCTTTTTGCTTTTTCTATTACTCTTCTTAATGCATCATTACTTACTGGATCAGGGTTTCCCTTAGCAGCTTTAATTATTTCTTTTGCATAAATTGAATATAGTTTTGATTTTTTAGCAGCAGTTGCAGCCATAGCTTTTGCTCTAACTTCATGTGCTCTTCCCATTTTATATCACTCCTTAATCTAAATTTGTCATTTCATTTATTATTGTAGCATACTCTTTATAATTTTCAAAATTATTATCTTTATTGTTATCAAAGAATTCTTTTGAATCATCTCTTGCTTGTAATAATATTTTCATATCTTCATGGATATTTGCTATTTTAAATATCATATCTCCACTTTGTTTAACTCCAAATAAATCTCCTTCTCCACGCATTTCATAGTCTTTTTCTGTAATATAAAATCCATCATTACTTTCTTCTAATACTTTTAATCTCTTATTAGATTTACTCCCTATTAAAATACATGTTGAATCAAATTCATTTCTTCCTACTCTACCTCTTAACTGATGTAATGTTGCAAGTCCAAATCTTTCTGCATCATATATAACCATCATTGTAGCATTTTTAACATCAATACCTACTTCTATAACAGTAGTAGAAATTAATATATCTGTTTTACCTTCTTTGAAGTCATTCATTATTTTATCTTTATCTTGTTTACCTAGTTTACCATGCATAATTGCACTTTTAACTTTACCATTAAAATATAAATCTATGTTTCTTTTAATTTCATTAACAGTTGTTAAATCTATTACTTCAGAGTCTTCAATTAATGGAGATACTACATAAACTTGATGTTTATTATCTACTTCATTTTTAATTAGTTCGTATACACTTTCTAACTCTTTTTCTGTTTTAATTATTGTTTTTATATCTTTTCTACCTTTAGGTTTTGTTTTTATATTTGATATATCCATATCACCATATATTGTTAATGCGAATGTTCTTGGAATTGGTGTTGCTGACATATATAGTGTATCTGGAAGTGTTCCTTTATTTTTAAGTAATGCTCTTTGGTTAACTCCAAATCTATGTTGTTCATCTGTTATAACAAGACCTAGATTTTTAAATTCTACGTTATCACTTATTAATGCATGTGTACCGATTATAAAATCTATTTTTCCTTTTTTTAATTTTTCAACTACTTCATCTTTTTCTTTCTTTTTCATACTACCTACTAATATATCTATTCTCATATTAGTATTAGAAAGTAATGATTTAATAGTTTCATAATGTTGATATGCTAATACTTCTGTTGGTGCCATTAAAGCAGTTTGATATTTTGATAAATAATTTATATAACCAGATACTACAGATATAACTGTTTTACCTGAACCAACATCTCCTTGAAGCATTCTATTCATTCTTTTACTTGATGTCATATCTTTAAATATATCAAGAATCGCTTTATCTTGATCTGGTGTTAATTCAAATGGTAAATTTCTTATAAAATCATTTACATCTTCTGGATCTATATTTCTTATATAATCAGTTTTATTTTCTTTATTCATTTCTTTTAAATAATTAATTTTAAACATAAATCTAAATAATTCTTCATATTTAAGTTTCATTAATGATT
This sequence comes from Bacilli bacterium, assembly GCA_045535005.1. Lineage (GTDB taxonomy): Bacteria > Bacillota_I > Bacilli_A > RF39 > UBA660 > CAG-1000. The sequence goes on along the minus strand of JAZSKU010000041.1, from coordinate 19,088 downwards.
TTTTAACATCTGTTTTATCTTTAGGATTATGTATTAAATTAACTGCTTCTTTTTTAGAAATAAATTTATATTTTTCATTTAAGTAATCTGGTACATAATCAGTATATTCATCATAAAAACTTAAAGCATCGTTTATATATTTTTTTAATGCTTTTTGTGTTAAACCACTTGTTAAATGATAAACTGTTTCGATTGAACCAGTAACTATTTTTTCAAATTTTATGTCTGATGCGATTACTGTGTTTTTTAAAGCATCATATTTACCAATTACTGTTACTGTTGTACCTGGTCGTAATTGTGTTTTTAAAAATGCTCTATTAAATATCATAATAGCTACCATTTTTTTATTAGACATAGCTCTAAATACTAATGATGTCATATTAGCTCTAAATCTACGTGTTAAAGGAACAGAGTCTACAATACACTCTATTGTTACATTTTGTTTATCTACGCATTCTTTGATATCATCTAGTTTTATTAAATCATGTCTATATGGATAATAATTTACTAAATCATCTAATGTATAGATATTTATATTATTTAAATAAGTAATAGTTTTCGGCCCTAAGCCTTTAATTGAAGTTAAACCTTTCACATTTCACCTCCAAGAAATCTACCATATTATATCACATTTTTCAAAATAAAAAAAGATGAAATTTATTCATCTTATAATTTAGGTCCTTCTAAGTCTTGTTCATCTAATGATTTAAGTGATTTTAATAAACTCTTTTGTATAAATATTTGATAACGTCTCATTATACTTTTAAAATTATTTTCAAGTTCAGGATCATCTATGTATGAACATATTTCATACATAAAGTCTTCATCAGTAAATATTCTATCTTCTTCTGTTTCATAATTATATCTTAAGAATTCTGATAAATCATTCATAGAACATTTCATATCAAAACTTATAAGTGATTTAGAATCTTTTGTATTGTCTGCTACATCCCATAAATGTATGTGTCCATCAGTTGACTCTATTCTAACATGTTCTGATGAATTTCTAAGTCCTGTCGTAATAAATTCATTTCTTTGTTGAAGCATACTAATTGCATTTTCATAAAATTGTATATATGCATTTCTTATAGTTGCAGCAAATTCAGATGTAGGTTTTCCAGTTTCTTCCATTTCATAAATTATATCTAAAAATTTAGAAGTTTTTTTAATATAATTTTTTATTAAATCTTTTGTTTTTCTTCTTTGTTCTTCATATCCATTGTTTTTAACTCTAAAATCTATACTTATTAATTCATTATCTTTACTAGTGAATTTTGTTTTTAAAAATGGTGTAGACATACCTTCTGTGTTTTGAAATAACATAATCATATAATTTAATAAAACTGCCATTTCATCTGTAGTTTTATCAATTGTTGATGTTCTTCTAGAGCCTTTATTTGAATTTTCTAATATTTGTCTTAATTCATTTATTGTGTTAATAACACCCATATTATCTTTAGTTGATTCTACTTCAACAGCAGACTTTAGTAGCTGTAATGTGTCTATTAATTCTTGTGTATCTTTTGAATTTGTTGAGCTATTAAGATTTATGTTTTCACATTTATTTATTATGCTGTCTATTAGTTCACAAGTTTCTTCACTTGATTTGTTTTTTATTATATTTTCTCTTATATCAAGAAGTTGAGCTACTATACCTGAATATATTTCTTTTGGAAATGTTCCATCATATGATTTTGTATGAAATTTATAAAGATTGGATAACATATCTCTTTTAATATAACTACCATACAATTTTATTACTTTATCTTTTTTTAAGTCTTTGGATATTATGTCATTAGTGACTGCGAAAGTGTATTGATCTAGTACTCTAATTGGTAACTTACATACTAATCTATATCCATTTTGTGGATTAGAAATTTGATCATTATTTATAATTATACAATCGCTTTCTAAATCAAAATCAAATCTACCATGAGCAATTGAATCTCTTATTTTATTAAATACCCATACACATTCAATTAATGGTGAATCTTTATCACCACTTTCTAATTCAACTTTTAAATTTTTATCTATAGTATAACTTCCATTATTTTTTACTAACCATGTTAAGGCTATTAAATAACCTATTTTATCTTGAAAAGTTATATCATCAAAAACTATTGTGTTACTTTCCGAATTTTTCTTAATCATTAATTCTTTAAGCGCCATGAATTTAGAAACTACGAACATAAAATAATGTTTCTTATTAAATTGTTTTGTATTATTACTTAAGAAACCATCTAATATTTCTCTTGAAATTTTAACCATTTCTGCCTTTTTCATATGTTCACCTATTTTGATTATATCATACAAATTAAAAAGATGAAATTTATTCATCTTATAATTTTGGGCTACCTCCTAGATTAGGATTTTCACCTAATGATTCAATGTTATTTTGAACTATTAATTTGCATTCAGCTATTACATCTCTTAATTCAACTATTAATTTAGGGTCACCTGTAAATTGTATTAATTCTATAAACATATCATCATCTGTTAATACAGATGTTTCTGTTTTTTGTTCAAAATTAAATTTTAAGAAATCAGATAAATCATCTATACTACATTTCATGTCAAAACTATGATGTTCCCCACTTCTTCCAGTTTTATCTTGTGTGTCCCATAAATGTAGAGTATCACCTCTAGCTACGATATGAGTATGTTCTGCAGCATTTCTAACAGAACTTGTTATAACATTATTTCTAAATTCTAAACTTTCTTTCATAGATATATTTAACTTTATTAAGTTTGAATAAATTGTTCTAACTTTACTGCTTACATTTTTACCTTTAGATATAAGATAATTATATGTAGTTATATCATCTTTTCTTCTATTTATAAAGTCTTGTATTTCTTTTTTGACTTTTTCTATCTTAGTTTGGTAATTTGCATCATTAGAAAAGTCAAATGACATATTTACAGGGATTCCATCTTGATTAATAAAATGTGTTTTTAAAAATGGATTATTTGTTGGTAAATTAGATGAAAATAACATTAACATATGAGTTACTAGAATTGGTGTATTATTTATTGTTCTTTTACTACCTAATCCTATATTTAATATCTTTGTTATATCACCTATTAATCTTCTTGTTCTTGTATCATATTTACGTTCTTTTCCAGCACTTTTTTTATCTTCAATTAATTTTTCATAAGCATCAACTTTAGTTATTAATCCTTCACATCTTGATAGTTCTTCAGGTGTTAATGTTTGATTGTTAATATATTCTTCTATATATTGCCTTAATAAATTATATACTGTAACACTAACTATTCTTTTATCTAATAATTCAGATAATTTATCAGAAATCGATGATAATAATTCTTCAAAATTTTCTTCTTTTTGTTTCTTTTTTCTTTTTGAATCAGATGTTTTATTATCACTGTATTTTTTATTAATCTCAGCAAATTGTGTTTTACTTGTATTATAATCATAGTGACTATATTTTAATAAGTTATTATAATTAGGTAAACTATAACTGAACATATCTTTATAGTTATATTTTAAGTTTATATCATTATCTACTAAAGTAAATACGTTTTCTAATAAATATGTTGGTATAATGCATTTTAATTTAAATGAATTATTTGGATCTGTTAATACATTATTTATTATTATTGCTTCATGTTCTAAATCAAATATAAATTTTCCGTGTGCAAAAGAATCTCTTATTTTATTAAATACCCATATAGCGTCTTTTAGATCTTCATCATCTTTTCCACTTCTTAGTTCTATATTTATATCATTTTTTTGATATATTCCTGTTTTCTTTATATAGTCTCTTATTAACTTAATTGCCGGAATATAATCTCTATATTTTAAATCATCAAAGAATAGTGTATCTATATTTCCCTTTTGTTTAGAGTTTCTTTTTGGTTTTATATCTTTAGGTACAAGTAATTCTTTAACAGCGACAAATTTAGACACACAAAACATAAAGTAGTGTTTCTTATTAAATTGTTTTGTTTCACCACTAAGTAACCCATCTAATAGTTCTCTTGATATTTTTAATATGTCTTCTCTTGTCACTCTATCACCTATTTTATTATATCACAATTATTTTATATGTTATAATATATTTAGGTGATTAAAATGGAATTAGATGAATTAAGAGATACTATGTATACATATGAGTTTGGTGATGATGATGTTGAATTTTATTTTCATTTAACTCAAAGAGAAAATGGTAATGCTATTATGGAAAATGGATTATATTTACCATGTGAGAAGTTATCTTCTGGAGCAATTAAAATAGAAGCTTCTTTTTATGAAGATCCTGATTACTATATAGATAATGAATTAGGTAATCCTCAAACTAGAAAAAAAGAAATTATGGTTATTATTGGTAGATATGATGCTTCACAAGAAAAATATAATGATAGAGATTTAGTACAAATAGATACTGAAGATGGTAAAGAAGTATATGTAATACCTAGTGAAAATATTTTAGGATATGTAGACTTAGATAGAAAAGATTTTGTTAGTAATCCTTCTTCTGAATTTAGTGTTGGATCATTTGGATTATAATTTTAAAAAAATGTGTTGACAACATTTTATACTCATGATAATATTAGTACACAAAGCAATTGATTAGCTTGCTAATTTAATTACTTTGTACGAAGTGCTTAAACTTGTTTAAACACTTCTTTTTTTATTGTTTTTTTGTGAAAAAGTCTTGACAAAACAGGTAAAAACCTTTAGTATATAGAACTACCAATTCACTATTAGGCGAATTGGTGCTAGTATCACACTAGCCAACCCCTTTTTATTCTTTTTTCCGGACTGTCCATCAGGGGGTGGCAGTCCTATTTTATTGAAATTAAAAGAATCCTAAAGTTTAGGATTCTATTTTTTTGCCTTGATAAGTATTCTTATCATTTAATATTTTATCTATTTTATTTAATATAAATATTTTATTATTTAACCATTTTGGTTCGATTAATTCATTTTTATCTGGATCTCCAGTTAATCTATGAATTACTATATTTTTATTTAGATATTCTATTTGTTCACAAACTATATCTATATATTCATCTTCTGTTAATAATTTATAATTATATTCTTTATACATTCTTTCTAATTCAGTATTTTTAAGTACTGATAGTGCATGTATTTTTATACCTTGTATATCAAGTGTATTTAAATATTTTACTGTACTAATCATCATTTCTTTTGTTTCATATGGAAGACCATTAATAATATGCACTACTACATTTATATTTCTTTGTCTTAACTTTTTTACCATATTAGTAAAACATTCTAGAGTGTGACATCTATTTATTAGAATAGATGTTTTTTCATGTATTGTTTGAAGTCCTAGTTCTATAGTTAAATATGTTCTTTTTGATAAATCTTCTAAATAATCTAAACATTCATCTGTTATTGCATCACATCTTGTTGCGATAGATAGACCTACAACACTCTCTAAGTTAATAACTTTTTCATACTTTTCTTTTAATACATCAACACTTGCATATGTATTTGTATTTGCTTGAAAGTATGCTATATATTTTACATTAGACTTTTTAGTTAGTTTTTCTTTTTGTTCATTAAATTGTGTTACTATGTCTTTTCTTCTATCACCTGCGAACTCTGCACTACCACTTTTAGAACAATATATGCAACCCTTAGTACTTAAAGTGCCATCTTTATTAGGACATGTAAAACCACCATCTAAACTTATCTTAATAACTTTAGAATTAAATTTATCTTTATAGAATTTATCTAGTGTATTATATTTTTTATAATCATTAAACATATTTACCTCTTAAATAATAGAAAACTAGAATTAATTCTAGTTTTCATTGTTTTTTAAAGTTTCTAAATCTTTAAAGTAATTATATCTATCTTTAGCATTATTCATATTAGCTTCATATAATTCTTGGAATTCTTCTTCATTTTTAACTTCTAGATTTTTATATCTAAGTTCTCTTCTAAACACTGAATCATATGAAGTGAAATCTGGTTCTTTTGAATCTATTGTTAATTTATCTTCTTCTGGATTATATCTCATTAATATGTTGTAACCAACATCAACTAACATTTTTTGTTCATCAAGTGAGTTATTTAGTCCTCCATATATTCCTTGTTCTATACATGGACTATATGCGATTATTAATGATGGTCCATTATGTTCATTTGCTTCTTTGAATACTTTTAATGTTTGCATCATATTTGCTCCCATAGATATTGAAGCTACATAAACATTTGGTATAGCCATTGCGATTCTGAATAAATCTTTTTTGTTTTCTAGTTTACCACTTGATGCGAATTCTGCTACTCCGCCTATTCTAGTTGATTTACTTCTTTGACCACCTGTATTTGAATATACTTCTGTATCAAGAACTAAAATATTTATATTTTCATTACTATGAAGAACATGATCAAGTCCACCATAACCTATATCGTATGCCCAACCATCTCCACCTAGTATCCATACTTTTCTTGATGGTATATAATCTATTAAATTTCTTAAGTCTTCTGGAATTTCACTATTTTCTAGTTTTTCTTTTATAGCAAGTGTTAAATCATCATCTTCCATGTTGTCTATCCATTCTTTGTATGTTGCTTTTACTTCTGGAGTTACTATATCTTTTGTTTCATACATTATTGATTTGATTCTTTCTCTCATCTTTTTATATGACATATGTATTCCAAAACCAAATTCTGCATTATCTTCAAATAATGAATTCATCCATGGAATTTTATATGGTGTTAATGGAAGAGATGCTCCATAAATTGATGAACATCCTGTTGCATTAGCAATAACCATATTCTTTCCATAAAGTTCAGTAAGTACTTTAATATATGCAGCTTCTCCACATCCTGCACAAGCTCCACTAAATTCAAAGTATGGTTTTTCAAATCCTACACCTTTAACAGTAAATTTATTAAATGGAGTTATATTTTCATGCTCATTAAATAATTTATCGCTTATTCTATCAAGTCTTTCATTGAATTTACCTTCTTCTAAAGCTTTTTCACCATTCTTACCAGGACATGCATTTATACAAAGTCCACATCCAGTACAATTAGCTTCTGAAACTGAAATAAAGAAGTTTTTATCTTTTTCTCCAATACTTGGTATTGTTTCACTCTTATCAATATGATTCATAATAAGTTCACTATCAGTAAGTGAGAATGGTCTTATACATCCATGAGGACATACAAATGCACATTGATTACATTCAATACAATTTCCATTACACCATTTTGGTACATATGGAGAAGTTTTTCTCTTATCACTAGCAGCAGTTCCACCTTTAAATGTACCATCTTTATATTCAATAAAGTCAGATACATTTAAGTCATTTCCTCTTAATTTTAATATTTCATTTGTTAAATCAAATTCATCTTTTTTAGATTCATTTAGAGTAAATATAGCATTATCTATTTCTTCTAAATATTTAATTGAGTCATCAATAGCTTTAATGTTATTATCTACTACTGCTTGTCCTTTTGAACTATATGTTTTTTCTATTAATTTTTTGAAGTTATATATATCTTCTTCATTACATTTTAATAGTTTTAACATATACATACACATTACATTATTTATTTTACCATTTAAATTATATTTATCATTTAATTCTGTTAGGTTTGCAATATATACTTTTATTTTTTTATCTAATATTTCTTTTTTGTTATCATTATTTATTAATTTATTTAATTCATTATCATTAAGTGTACTTGATATTAGAAGTTTTCCACCTTCTTTTATATTTTTAAGACAATGATATTTTTCTAAATAAACATCTTTTGATATTACTACGAAATCTGGAGACGTTAAGAAGTATGGAGCATTTATTTTAGATGGCCCTACTCTTAAGTGTGAGATAGTTACTCCACCTGATTTTTTAGAATCGTATTCAAAGTATCCTTGTGAATATTTACCTTCTTTTTCACCTAAAACTTTCATTAAGTTTTTAGATGCTCCGACCATACCATCTGATCCATATCCATATACTTTTATTTCTTTATAATCTACATCAATATTTATTGGTTTTGATTCTAAACTTAAATGAGTTACATCATCATTAATACCTATTGTAAAATTATTTTTAGGTTTATCACTCATTATATTTTCAAATACAGCATTTATATCTTTTAGTGGTACATCTTTTGAAGAAAGACCATATCTACCACCATATACTTCTATATTACGAGTTTTTACTGCTTCTACTATATCTAAATATAATGGTTCTCCTGTACTACCAGGTTCTTTTGTTCTATCAAGTACTGCGATAGTACTAACAGAATTAGGTAATACATCAAGTAAATATTTAGTACTAAAAGGTCTATATAAATGTACTTCTATAACACCTACTTTTTCACCTTGATTATTTAAGTGATCTACTACAGTTTTAACTGTATCACATACACTACCCATTGCTACAATAACATGTGATGCATATGGATGACCATAATAATTAAATGGTTTATAGTTTAGATTAGAAATCTTATTAATTTTTTCCATATATTTATTAACTATATCTGGAATATCATTATAGAATTTATTTCTTACTTCTGTATTTTGGAAATATACATCTCCTGTTTGAGAAGTTCCTCTTGTTATTTCTTTACCTATATTTAAACCTCTTTGTTTAAATTCATTAACTTTTTTATAATCTATTAATTTTCTTATTTCATCTTCATCTACTAAAGATACTGTATTTAATTCATGTGATGTTCTAAATCCATCAAAGAAATGCATAAATGGGAGTGATCCTTCGATTGCTGATAAGTGAGATATTATACTCATATAATATGCATCTTCTACTGAACTAGATGCCAACATACAAAAGCCAGTACCACGAGTTGCATAAATATCTTGATGATCACCAAATATTGATAATGCGTGAGTAGCAAGTGAACGTGCTGCTACATGTATTACTCCTGGTAACATTTCTCCAGCCATTTTATACATTGTAGGAATCATTAATAATAATCCTTGTGATGCTGTAAATGTTGTTGCTAAAGTTCCGGCTTGTAATGAGCCATGTGTTACTGCACTAGCTCCTGCTTCACTTTGCATTTCTATTACTTTAACTGTATCATTAAATAAATTTTTCTTACCTGCACTTGACCATTTATCTACTAATGTTGCCATTGGGCTAGCTGGTGTTATTGGATAAATACCACACACTTCACTAAATAGATAAGCTCCCATAGCTGCAGCTTCGTTTCCATCTATAATATATTTTTTCATTTTATCACCAATTTAATTATAATATATTTTCTTATTAAAAAAAAGTATTCATATTGAACACTTTATATTTTTATTTTCTCTAATTTTTCTATTTTTATTGGTTTATCATGTCCTACAAAAATAAGTTTTGGTTTTAGTTTTAATATTTTTAATAATGATTTATATGCTTCATCATTATCTTGATTTTGGAATGCTATAGATGGTTTTCCTCTATTTACAAGTGCATCTCCACAAAATAAATAATTATTATATACAATACCTATTGAACCATTAGTATGACCTTTTAATGATATTATTTTTAAATTTAAATCAAATTTATTTATTTCATCATTATCATTTAATTCTATATCTATTTTAAATTCTTTTGATTTAAATTTATTCATTCCGTAATTCATTATTTTAGTCCATGTTTTATATTTCTTTTTATATGGCATTGGATTTATATTCTTATTATCTATATTAATTAGATCATCTTTACATATTGCTACTTCACAATTATATAATTCTTTTATATAACTTGTATTCCATATATGATCTACATGAGCATGTGTTAAGATTATTAGTTTTATATTAAAGTTATTTAACCATCTTTTAATTGCTCTTTTCATACATATAAATCCAGTATCTATTAATATATCTCCATCTTTACCTTTGATTACATATATATTAAAATAACCTATTCTTTTCATGTAAATGTTATCTATTTTTTTCATATAAACCTCGATGAGTAAATTATAATATATTTTTAAAATAAAAAGAAGACTTAGTCTTCTTTTTTGTTTTCTTTACTTTCTTTTTCAAGAGTTTTATAATCTGCTTTACCTACTGCTGTTCTTGGTAGAGATGTTCTATATTCATATTCTGTTGGTACAGCATATTTAGCTATATTTTTATAGCAATATCTCTTTATTTCTTCTCTTACTTCAGGAGTATCTTCTACACCTTTTTTAAGAACAATAACAGCTTTTGGTGTTTGATTTTTAATTTTATGTGGTATTGCGATTACTGTACAAGCATCTACTTTTTCATGTTTACAAATGATATCTTCAAGTTCGATTGGATATACATTGTATCCATTTGTGATAATCATTCTCTTAATTCTAGATGTATAATATAGTTTACCATCTTTATCCATGTAACCAACGTCACCCGTATGTAACCAAATTTTACCATCATTATGTCTAACTAATGTTTTCTTAGTTTCTTCATCTTCATTAATGTATCCCATCATAATTGTTGGACCTGAAATACATATTTCACCATTATCTCCGAATGATTTTTCTACATCACTATTTGGTTCGAATACTTTAATCATCATATCAGGGTTTGGAACACCTAAAGTTCCATCCGCTCCTGTCTTAGTATCAAGAGGAGCTGTACAACAACTAAATCCTGTTGCTTCTGATAGACCATATCCTACGAATATTTCAGCATCACTTCCGTGATCTCTTAAATACTTTGTCATTTCATCTTTTAATTGTGGTGATAAATAGTCTCCACCTACAACAACAACTTTAATAAAACTTAATCCATTTGGACCTGGATCAGTTCCATTAACACACATCTTTAATAAAGATGGTACTGCTGGGAATACATTTGGTTTATGTTTCTTTAATTCTTGATTTAATTTTTTAGTATTTATTTGTGGTAAAACTTTTAATGTCATACCTGCTACTAAACATCCATGAACACATACTGAAAGACCAAATACATGGAATATTGGTAATGCTGCTAAAACACTATTTCCTGGTCTAATTAAATCGCATACTGCATATTCTTGACCTGCCATTGCAGCAAAGTTTCTATTTGAAATAATAATTCCTTTTGGTTTACCAGTTGTTCCACCACTATATATAATAGCTGCTGGATCATCACTTTCAACTTTTACATCTACTGTTTTACCAGTTGATTGATTTAAGAATTCTTGCCAAGTAAGCATTCCTTCATCAACTTTTAAATTAGAACCTGCTTTAAATTTATATAATACTTTTAAAATACCATTAAAACTTGTATTAACAGGTACCATAACAAAATGTTTAACTTTTAAACCTCTTGCTTTTGGCATTGATACATCAGCACAAAATAATGTATCACTATTAGTTTCTTTTAATGCTCTTTCAATATCAGCGGTTGATGATAATGGGTGTACTACATTAGCAATACCACCTATTTTATTAACTGCATATATAAGCGCTATACTTTCTGGAGTATTAGGCATACATATTGTTACACTTTCATTTTTAACAACATCTAATTCTAATAATGCAGATGCTATTTCATCAATTTTTTCTATAAACTTTTTATAAGTTATATTTGTTCCAAAATAACAAAGCGCTACTCTATTTTCATTTACAGACGCAGTTTGTTTTAAGTTTTCGTATAATCCTCCATTAAAATAATTTATAAATTCTGGAATTTTATCTCCATAATATTGTAACCAAGGTTTTTCTTCATTAATTACTTTTTCTTCTTTTTTGATTATTCTAAGTATCTTTTTTATATAATCATTTACTCTTCCCATATTAATTTCCTTTCAAATTTCCTTATGTTACAATTGTAACATAGTTTTTTATGTGTTACTATAAAAATTGTAAAAATGTTACAAAAGGAGTGATTTTGTTTGAATGAGAAAAATCAATTCATAAAGAAATGTATAGCTAAAGCTTTAGTAGAACTTATGAAAGAAAAAGATTTAAAAGATATATCAATTACTGAAATAACTAAGAAAGCTGGAGTATCTCGTATGAGTTATTATAGAAATTATTATTACAAGGAAGATATATTAAATAGTTATATGGATGAAATACTTGAAACTTATAATCAATATAGAGATGCTCTTATATCTCGTAATGGTTATGAATTATACTCTATTGTACTTCATGTATTTGAGTCATTTAAAGAACATAAAGATTTTGTTTTAGCTCTTGATAAATCTAATTTATCTTCAATCATTCAAAATAAATTAAATGATTATATTCGTGATATATATGGTGGAGATGATATAAAAAAACACTATCATGCAGTTATGTATAGTGGCGCTTTATATAACACTTGTAAAATTTGGTTAACTAATGGAACTATTGAAGATGAAAAATTACTTGCTAGAATTTTTGTAGAAAAAATGTATTCAGTTAATTAATATATATCTACAAGATTAGATATTTCTATTAAATCTTTTACTTCACAAAATACTTTTACTCCATCTATTTTAATACCATTTATATAATAATATGTTTTATCTTCTAAAGTCATATCCTTAGTATATGACTTTTTTAATTTATCTATATTTCTAACAAAGTATTCTTTATCATCAATTATATAACTTAATATTTGAATATCCAATTTAGAAAGTATACTTATGTTTGAAGTATTCATATTCTTAAAATATATTTTGTATACACCTTTATCATACATGTCACTTTTATCATAATATAATATTTTATTAGAGTTAGAATCTATTACATTTAGGTTTATTATAAAGAATAAATAAAATGCATAAATGAATTTAATAAGTATCTTTTTCATCTTATCACCTATTTATATAGTTAACTATTATTGATATTTTATTTACAAAAGGATTTACTATTTTTTTGACATAGTATCTTTTTTTAACTATAATCTAATAAGGTGATGAAATGAAAAACATGTTTATCGGTGTTCCTATAAAAGATGGTTGCCATGTTCTTGGAGCTGACAAAGGAATTAAAGTAATTAATGATAATTATAAATTAGATAAAGTTATAGATGTAATAAAAGATGATAGTGATATTAAGGTTGTTACTGACACTTGTGAAACGTTAGCAAGTGAAGTATTTAATGCATTAAATGATAATATGTTTCCTATATCTGTTGGTGGAGATCATAGCCTTGCGATGGGGTCTATCGCAGGAAGCGCTAAATACAATGATAACTTAGGTGTCATTTGGTTTGATACTCATCCTGATATAAATACAACGAACACAACTGTTACATACCATATTCATGGATATCCTCTTGCGGCATCTATGGGATTTGGTAGTGATGAATTTGTTAATATATATTATCCTGGTACTAAAGTTAAATATGAGAATGTTATATTATTTGGTATTAATGATATAGATAATCCAGAACAAGAATTAATAGATAAATATAATATTAAATGTTTTACTTTAGATTATATAGAAAATAATGGATATGAAAAATCTATTAACGAAGCAATAGAATATTTAAATAGTAAAACTGATAAAATACATTTAAGTTTTGATATAGATTCAATTAATAAAGATGAGTGTCCTGGAGTAAGTGTTCCAAATAACTATAATAAAGGACTTAAACTTAATGAATCATTAAATGCAATAGATAGATTCTTAAAAGAACTTAATATTGTTTCTATGGATTTGGTTGAATATAATCCGCTTAGGGATATAGATAATAAATCATTAAATATAGTTCTTGATACAATTAAAATAATTAATGAAAATAAAAAATAGATTTTTAAAATCTATTTTTTTGTGTATACAGTTCCAGCATAAGTTAAAGTTTTAGCATCTTTATCATAATCAAATGTAAATGATGAAGAGTCTTCATAATAAGTGCTTGACCAAGAATATTTATATTTATAATCATAATCGATTTCTACTTCATTATAATCTTCATCATATTCCCATTCACATTTAGTAACTTCAACATCTGAATCCATATTACTTAAATCACATGTATTGTTTCTATTTAAAACAAATGAATAAGTATCATTAACATAAGTACCAGGTACTTTTCTAGCTGGAGAGAATAATGAAGCAATTCCAGTCCATACATAATATAAAATAATGATTGCCACTAAAACAATTGCTACCCATTTTAACCAATTTAATGATTTTTTACTAATGATTCCTCTTGTTTTAAATTCATTTTCTACTTTAGTAGTTTCACAACCAATTTTCTTACTTAATACATCTTTAAACTCATGACTATTCCATGTCCAGAAGAACATTGGGATATGATTATATTGATGTATAATCACTAATCTAAAAATCCAAATAATATCAATTGTTGTAACTTTAGTTATTTTATTTAATGGGATTGAAGTTTCTGTTCTTTTAAATGGAATATAACTTTCTTTATAAACTTCTTTGTCTGTTACACATAACATTGTTTTAATAGCACATTTATAGAACCAATTTAATAATAAATATTCAATTACTAATCCTACTAATGAAGCTAGGAACATTGTAAATGGCATACCTCTTAATAAACTAAGTACTATACCTACTAATTGTAGTAATAAAATTACTAAATAAATTTTGTCTAGTGCAGATACAAATAGAATTCTACATGTTACTAGTGGTTTAACAATAGTACTAGTATCTTCACTAATTGCTACTTTAGAACTTATTTTTTCTTTAGTAGACTTTACTTTTTCTTTTAAACTAACCTTATCCATAAAACACCTCTTAAGTTCATTATACTTACTTTTTATTTCATTGTAAATAAAAGAAAGTAACTTTTGTTACTTTCTAATTACTATTCCATCCAAGTTACATATATAAGCATTTTTATATAGTTTTTTTATTTTATCTAACATCTTTGAATCTTTTTCATATTTTCTACCAACTAGTATACCTTCTATATAATTAGATGGTAGTCCAAATATAATTGCACTTTCTCTATCTGTGAAAAAGTCATCTTTATTTTTCCTACCATTTACATATCCTTCATAGAATACTTCATTAATAAATTGTTTAGCTGCTTTGTTACTTATTTTATCTGACATTAAATCTTGTTCTTTTAATAAATCTAAATATTTATTATGAGTTTTATATATAACTGCTGTTTGTACATCGTTTTGTACTAAACTTGGTAAGAATCTTGCTTCTTTTGTTTGTTCGATATACCATCTAAATATATTAGATTTTTGTATTTTAGTCATTAATTTATTCATTTTAGAAAATGGTATTACTTCTGTTTGTACTTTTGATCCATCTTGATTCATCATTTTTATGGTACCACCACTATAAAAATCTATATAATCTTTTAAGTAATATGCTTTTTTTAAATTCCATACACCTACTGCTGCTGGAAATTTGCTTTTTCTACTTTTAGTCATATCGCTAGCGATAAGACCTGTTTCTTTTATTTTTTTTATACCTTCATAGTTTTGAAATGTACCATGAATTAATGTTCCTTTTTTAAGATATACCCTGTCCCCTACTTTATAATTATGAGTTACTTCTTCAGTATCACTATTAAAGAATATATCTATTTGTTTTAAGAATATATTTAGTGATGATGATGTATATAATTCTTTAGCTATTTTTATATATTTTTCTTTCATAGTAATTCCTCATATACTTTTTTGATTGTACTAAAATTTCTTAAGTAACTATAAAATGATTCTATTATACCTTTTATACCTTTTATACCTTCTGTTTGTTCATTTATATCATCATACATTGATCTATCAAGTGAATATAATAACCATGACATTTTACCATATAAAGTTAAATATAAAATGGTATCTATGTCCTCAACTAATTTATTTTCTTTATAATATGTATTTATAAATAATCTATATTTATCTATATTTAATTTATCATCTTCAACACTTAAGAAGTATGCATATTCATTAAATGCTGATGATGGATTTTTATATGAACAAGCATCCCAATCTATAAAATATGGAATATCTACATTCCATAATATATTTTCTCTTTTTAAGTCATTGTGACTTATTACATTACTTGTTTTAACTTTTCTAATACTATTGTTAATAAGTGTATTTAGTATTTCAAGCATCTTTTTATGTTTGTTTAAAAAGTTATATAATTCAGTATTATCTTTATGAAATTCTATATACTTTGTTAAACTTAGATGTTGTTCTTTTAATTTTTCATTTCTTATTGTTGTTATAAAATAAGTATTATGTAATTTAGATATTTGATTTGTTAAATTAATTATTTGATTACTATTTAATTTAGATACACTTTTATATGTAGTATATGGATAGAAACTAAAGTATCTACCTTTTTCATAGTGTATAAATCTATTATTTATTTCTAGAGGTGTTATTGTATTTATACCTCTTTTTTTAGCATCAATTGATATTAAATCTTTTTGTTCTCTTTCTATTCTTTCTTCTTCATTTCTTATTGTGTCTTTATTATATAATTTAAGGACATAATTATTATCTATAAGATATGTTTTGTTTTGTGAACCTATTTTCATATCAAAGATTTTAGAAGATTTAATTTTTAAATATTCATCTATTACTTCTCTCATTAGTCCTCCTATTATAAATATATTATAGCATAAAAAAATACTATATAAATAGTATTTATTCTACTTTTAATCCATTTTCAACTTTTTTATCAGTTGTTAGTAAGACTACATTTGTGTTATTACATGCTCCTAAAATAAGGACTTCTGACATAACACTTGCTACTTGTTTTGGTTTAAAGTTCATTACTGCACATATTTGTTTTCCAATTAAATCTTCAGGATTATATTCTTCTGTTATTTGTGCACTTGATGTTTTAATTCCTAATGGACCAAAATCTATCTTTAATTTATATGCTTTTTTAATTGCTTTTTCATTTATAGATGCTTCTATAATTGTCCCTACTCTAATTTCTACTTTACTAAAATCTGTGTATTCTATCATATATCCTCCTATTTAAATATTCTTGGTACTCTATCTGTTATTGTTGATAAAATTTCATAATTTATTGTGTTACATTTTTCTGAAACTTCATCTAAAGTTATGATTTTATTATCCCAAATATATACTTCATCACCTACTTTAACGTCCGTTAAGTGCGTTACATCTACCATGAATGAATCCATACATATTGTACCTATTATTTTACATCTAGTATTATTTATAACAACATCTGCATTATTTGATAAACACCTTCTAATACCATCAGCATATCCTATCATAACTGTTGCTACTTTAGTTTTTTCATTTGTTTTATAAGTCATATTATAACTAATATAAGTATCTTTTTCTACTTCTTTTAGATAAGATATTTTTGACTTTAATGTAGCTACTGGTGTTAGTTTTATTTTATCTTCACTATTATATCCGTATAATGAAATACCAGGTCTAACAGCATTACATACATCACATTCATAATTTAAAAGTCCACTTGATGCTTGAGTATGAATATATCTAAAATAAAATGATTTTTTTAATTTAGTTATTCCATCATTAAATAGATCTAATTGTTTTTTAGTATATTCATTATTTTGTGGTGTTGATAAATGTGTATATACTCCTTCTACTATTAAGTTTTCATATTTCTTTAATAGTTTAACATATTTATCGATTTCATTATTTTGTATTCCAGTTCTTCCCATACCAGTATCTAATTCTAAATGTACTTTTATATAGTTATGAGATTCACCTAATTCTTCAATAAATTCATAATCACATACACCTACTGTTAAGTTATACATTATTATATTATCTATATCTTCTTTATATGGTTGATTGATTACAAATATATCTTTTTTAAATCCATTAAGTCTTAAATCAATTGCTTCACTTACTAATGCTACTGCTACTACATCAAAATCTTTTATTAAGTTTATTTTTTTATTTAAATGTGTTCCGTATGCATTAGCTTTAATAACTGGTATTATTGTTTTACCTGTATATTTAGATATTGATTTTATATTATTTTTAAATGCTTTAGTATCTATTTCTAAAACTGTTTGTCTATTTTCTTTCATAATTACCTCCGGAAATAAAAAGAGAATTTCTTCTCTTTAATTATATTCATCAAAGACATTTCCTACTACTTCTTCTATTATGTCTTCTAAAGTTACTATTCCTATAAATTCTCCATCTTTTATAACACTTGCCATTACTTCATGATTACTACTTAATAATAAGAATGCATCATCAATAATAGTGTCATGTTCTAGTTCACTTAAATCTCTGATATATTTTTTTAAATTAAATGTTTTATGACCTTTTAAAATAAAATCTTTAACATTTATTACACCTATTATTTCATTATCTTTTACAACAGGGAATCTTGTATATTTATGTTTAATAATTGTCTTTAATACATCATCTTTTGAATCATCTATATTAATAAACACAACGTCTTTTTTAGGTGTCATAACTTGACTTATTTTAGTATCATTAAATTCAAATACATTAAATAATAGATTTTTTTCTAATTCTTCTAATTTAGAATCTATAATAGTATCTTTAATAAGATCTTCATCTTTTTCATCTGTTTTCTTTATTTTAAATAGTTTAACTATTAAATTAACAGAACCTTTTAATATGAATATAAATGGTTTAAAGAATGCTATAACTGCATATATAACATCTACCATTAAGAATGATATTCTTTTTGAATATGCAAGACCTATTTTCTTTGGCACTAATTCACCAAATACTAATGTAAAGTATGATAATATTAGTGTTATTAAAACTATTAATATTGTAGTTAATGTTTCAGTTGTTAGAAATGAAACATTTATCATAGTAGCTATTTCACTTGCGAAGCTTTCAGCTGCAAAAGCACTTGCTAAGAAACCTGAAAATGTTATAGCTATTTGTATAGCAGATAAGAATGTACTACTATCATTTATTAAATTTAATATTTTATTTCCTTTTTTATTACCATTTTTAATTTCTTTATTTAATTCATATTTGTTAAGTGATAAAAATGCAATTTCAGTTGCTGAAAATATACCATTAATAACTATTAATATAACTAATAATAATATTTTAATTAACATACTTAGCCTCCTAAAAAATATTATATCAAATTATTTATTTTTGTGAATAAATTTTACATTATTATTCATAATATTTGTAGGAGAAATTATCAATATTAAGAAATTTGTTATATTAAATATTATTATTACTTTTATACTTTGTTT
>JAZSKU010000039.1:0-18565 GCA_045535005.1 Bacilli bacterium | reverse complement strand
TTCTAATGAAGTTACTCTTTTTGTTGGATAAATTACTATTGATGTGTTTTGATATATATTTTTAAATTCATTAAATTTCATTTTTCTTATACCATACGCTGGATCCATTACATATAATATTTCTTTTTTTGTATTTACTTTATAAATTACTATAAAATGATAAAAAATATCTTTTATCAAAACATGAGCAATTATTGGAAATGAGATTATACCTTTTATTATGTCTTCGTATTTAAAGTGTGCTCCGTATCCATCAAAACCTAAGTATTTTATTCCCTCTAATATGTTGTATGCATTTGTTCCATTTTTATCTGTTTTTATAAGATAGTTTATTTCATCTTTTGAACATGTTATCTTATAATATTTCATTATTGATAAAATACATGATGATGCGCAATCTTTATTCCCATCTTGTATAACTTCATATTTTTTTAACATCTTTATTCCCTCCTATTATAATAATTAGGAGTTTATTTTGAAAACACTTTTAATTTTGTAAAAAAAATAAAAAAAATCATACTTTCGTATGATTTATAAATTTTTTAGTGTATGTGTATTATTTAATATATCTTTATGTATATATGAAGCTGATACTAACATATCGCATCCTGCTTCTTTGCAAAGAAGGCCTGTTTCATCATTTATTCCGCCATCTACCGAAATAATTGTTTTTAATTCTCTATTAATTATTTCATCTTTTAGTTTTTTTATTTTTTCTGGGGAAGACTCTATAAATGATTGACCACTTTTACCAGGTACTACACTCATTATAAGTACTTGATCTATTTTATCTAGATATGGAAATAATACTTCTACATCTGTATCTGGACAAATTGATATACCTACTTTTAATCCATAGTTTTTTATTTCGTTAATCATATCATCTACATCTTTTACTGCCTCGAAATGAAATGTAAGATAACTTGTATTTAACATTGCATAATCTTCTATGTATTTTTTTGGATTTGTTACCATTAAATGTACATCTAATGGTAGTGATGAGTAACTAATTATTTTCTTTACTTCACTATATGTCCATGTTTTATTTTCTGTGAATTTTCCATCCATTATATCTAAATGAATATAATCGCATTTTGAATTATCTAGTTTTTTTACTATATCTTGTGGTTTTATACTACTAGATAAAATTGATGTACTTACTAACATTTTTCTGCCTCCTCTAAGAATTTTAAATAGTTTTCATATCTCCACATAGGTATTTTACCTTTATTAACCATTTCTTTAATTGTGCAGTCATCTTCTTTATGATGAATACAACTTCTATATTTACATGGCTTACTAAAGTCTTGATAATAATTTTTTATTTCGTTTTTCTTTATATTTATATCAAGTGAACTAAATCCTGGAGTATCTGCGATTAAGCCATCGTTAACTTCTAAAAGTTCTACTAAACGTGTAGTATGTTTTCCTCTTCCTAAGCTTTCTGATACTTCTCCAGTTTTTAATGAAAGTGATGCATCAATTCTATTTAATAGTGAAGACTTTCCTGCCCCTGTTTGACCACATAGGGCTACAACTGAATTTGAAAATTCTTTTTTGATACTTGATACACTTGTATTTATATAAACTTTTATACCTAATTTTCTATAATAATTAATATATTTTCTTAACTCTACTTTTTCTTGTATTGTTATCATATCTGTTTTTGTAATTATTATTATAGGTTCAATTTTATTTGAATAAGCTATTATTAAGAATTTATCTATTAAATAGCTAGAAAAAGCTGGAATTGATGTACTCATAACTATTAATAGTTTATCTATATTAGCTATAAGTGGTCTTTCTAAGTAGTTTGTTCTTGTCTCAACTTTTTCTATTGTTTTTGTATTTGTATTAACTTCTACTATATCTCCTACTACTGGAAATACTTTTTGATTTCTTAATTTTCCTCTTGTACGTGTGTCTATTATTGTATTATCATTTAGCAATACTTTATGTAATGCTTTGTTAATACATATTATTCTACCTTTCATAACTATTCCCCTGTTTCTGTTTCATCTTCTATTATGTCTTCTTCAACAGGCAAGTCTTCTTCTACTTCTGGTTTTGTTGAGATTGTTATTACTAATGTTGCTCCAGGAGTAACTATTGAATCTTTTGCTCTGCTTTGTTTAATAACAGTTCCTTCTTTTAAGTTTTCGTTTTCTTGATATCTATATTCAAGTTTTAATTCATGTTTTTCTGCGAATGCTTCTATTTTATCTAATGAATATGTTGTAAAGTCTGGATATTTGTATTCTGTTTTTGGAACAACTATTGTTATTTGTTCTCCAAGTTTACTCTTTTCTCCAGCAGCTGGTACTGTTTTAAGCACTGTATCTTCTTTTACTTTTTTAGATTCATCTACTGCTTCATATTCAATAATTACATTACATTCACATTCTGCTTCTATTTTACCTTTTACTTCAAGATAATTTTGACCTGAGAAGTCTTCTAATATGTATACTCCTTCTCCACTTGAAATATAAAGTGTAATTATTTGACCTACTTTTCTTTTTGTACCCATTTCAGGACTTGTTCTAACTACATTTCCTTCTTTTATTGTATCGCTTGAAGTATATTTATATTCTGTTGATACTTCAAATCCTAGATCTACTAATGTATTTGTTACTTCTTTTATAGTTTTACCTGCTAGATCTTCTGGTATCATTTCTATTTTATCTTTATCTAAATTAAAGTATAAAAGGAATGCTACTGTAACAACTAGTACTAGTCCTACAAATATACTCATTAATGCAATAAGTAGTTTATTTCCTTTTGGACTATCATCTTCTTCATCAAAGAAATCTTCTTCTTTTACTTTTGATTTTTTTGTTTTAGGTTTTGTTTCTTTTTTGTCATCGTCTTGTTTTATTAATTCTAGTTCTTTATCTAAAACTTTTGTTTCTTCTAAATCATTTTCTGGATTTGGATAAACATATCTTTTTTCATCTTTACGTGAATCATCTAATGCAGTTTTTAAATCTTCATACATTGTTCTTGCATCTACATAACGATTTTTTGGATTTTTTGCTGTTGATTTGATGATTACGTTTTCTATTGATTGTGGAATACTTGGGTTTTCTTTTCTAACACTTGGTAATGGTTCTTTTAGATGTTTTAGAGCTATTTCTACAGCACTTTCACCTTTATATGGAACTAATCCTGTTAGAAGTTCATACATCATTATTCCCATTGAATATATATCGCTTCTTATTGTTGAGCCTTTTCCATTTGCTTGTTCTGGTGGTAGATAATGTACTGTTCCCATAACTGAGTTTGTTTGTGTTAGTTGTGTTGCGTTTAATGCTGTTGCTACACCAAAGTCAGTTATTTTTATCATTCCGTTATTTAATATCATTATATTTTGTGGTTTTATATCTCTATGGATTATATATGCATCGTGTGCATGTGCCATACCATCAGCTAATTGAAGCATTATATCTACTACTTCTGTTATTGATAATTGACCACGTTGTTTTAATACTTGTTTTAATGTCTTTCCATCAACATATTCCATTACGATGTAGTATTGACCATCATCTTCTCCTACATCATACATTTCAACTATGTTTGGATGTGAAAGACTTGATGCTGAAAGTGCTTCCCTTTGGAAACGTCTTACGAATTTTTCATCGTTTGCTAAGTCTCCTCTTAGTACTTTGACAGCTACATTTCTATCAAGGATTGTGTCATGCGCTAAATATACATTAGCCATACCACCCTCACCTAAAGTTTTAATTATCTGATATCTATCGTTTATTTTGGTTCCTTTTACTATCACATTATTCACCACTCATTCTTGCATAAGCAATTGTAATATTATCTGTTCCCCCACGCATATTAGCTTTCATAATTAATTTTTCTATTTGTTCTGTTACTTCAAGTTCGTTATCATTAAGTACTTTTTCCATTTGTTCTTTTGTAATCATGTTAGTTAATCCATCACTACATAAGAAAACACCATCAACTTCTCTTTCTACATCAAAAATATCCATATCTATTGTTTCTGCTGCACCTAATGCTTTCATAAGTACATTTTTTTGTGGATGATTTTGTGCTTCTTTTTCTGATAGTTCTCCACTTTCAAGTAGGATGTTAACTAAAGTATGATCTTTTGTTACTTTATATATTCTTCCTTTTTTGTATACGAAACCGCTTGAGTCTCCTACATTACCAAAAAGTAAGAAATCTTTTGTAATAATTGAACATACACATGTTGTACCTAATCCTTTTGAATCTATATGTTCTTCAGCGTATTTTAATATTTTTACATTTATTTCATCAATTATTTCTTTTAACCAAATAACTGCTTCTTCTTTTGTTCCAATACTAGATAGTTCTGAGAAACGTTTTCCAAGTTCTTGAACAACTAGTGAACTAGCAACTTCTCCTGCCTTGTGTCCACCCATTCCGTCGGCTACTACTAGTAGATGTTCACCAGATAAATTTTTAACTATTGTAACTGAGTCTTCATTATGACTTCTTACTTTACCTGGATCTGTTTGATAGTATGTTAACATTTATTCACCTTCTTTTATTTTTGAGCTTTCTTCTGCTCTTAATTGTCCACAGGCAGCTGATAAATTACCACCCATTTCTTTTCTTATTGTTACATTTATATTATTTGATTTAAGTATATCATAAAACTTTTTTATTTTAAAGTCATTACTTCTTTTCATTGTAAAATTAGATGTCTCATTATATGGGATTAAATTGACATAAACTAGTTTATTTTTTAATAGATTTGATAGTTCTTTTGCAGATGTTTCTGAGTCATTTATATCTCTTAACATAATATATTCTATTGTTACTCTTCTATTAGTTTTTTCTATATAATAATCTACTGCTTTTAATACTTCTTCTATTTTATATGCTTTATTTATTCTCATTATTGCATCTCTTATTTGATTATTTGATGCATGAAGACTTATTGCTAAGTTTACTCCCGTTTCTAAGTCAGCAAATTCATATATTTTTGGTACTAATCCACAAGTAGATATTGTTAGGTGACGTTGACCTATTGCTATCATTTTAGGATCTATTACTACATTTATAAATCTTTTTATATTTTCAAAGTTATCAAATGGTTCTCCAATACCCATTACTACTACTGAATCTATTCTAATACCCTCATATTCGCTTATTGATACTATTTCACCAACTAGTTCATGAAGCTTTAAGTCTCTTACTTTTTTTAGTCTTCCACTTTCACAAAATGAACAACCCATATTACATCCTATTTGACTTGATACACATAGTGAATATCCATAATCGTGATTCATAAGTACACATTCTATTTTATTTTTGTCTTCTAACTCTAATAAGTATTTATTAGCTAAAGGGCTTTTTTGTACTTTTATTATTTCTGGTAATTTAATATACATTTTTTCACATAAAAAACTAATAAGATTTTTACTAAGGTTTGTCATCTTATTAAAGTCTTTTTCTCTTTTTTGGTATACCCATTCTATTATTTGTGTTGCGTTAAATTTTTTAAAGTTATTTTCTATTAAATAATTTTCTAGTTCTTCTTTTGTAAAATCATATATATTCATCTTTTTCACCAAGTACATTATATCATAAAGTTAATAAAAAATAGAGAACTATTAGTTCTCCATTTCTACTTTTATTCTTCTTACACCAGCTGATGATGATTCTTCTTTTGTGATTTTTATATGTTTTAATTCATTTGTATTATTTACATGTGGACCACCACATATTTCTTTTGATACATCACCAATTGTATATACGAATACTTTATCACCATATTTTTCTAAGAATGTTCCTTCTGCTCCTGAAGCAATAGCTTCATCTTTTGACATTTCTTCTTTAATTACTGGTATTTCTTTATCGATGTTGTTGTTTACTATTTCTACTAGTTTTTGTTTTTCTTCATCAGTCATTTTGTGATCTAATGGGAAATCAAATCTTAATCTTTCAGGTGTAATATTACATCCTTTTTGATATACTTCGCTTCCATACATTTCTTTTAAAGCAGCTAATACTAAGTGTGCTGTTGTATGATATTTTGTACTCATTTCACCAGTATCTGCTAAACCACCTTTAAATTCACCACTAGAAGCTGTTCTTGATAATTCTTGATGTTCTTTGAATTTTTGATTAAATCCATCTACATCAACTTTAAGATTTTTTTCTTCAGCCATTTCAATTGTGAATTCAAGTGGGAAACCAAATGTATCAAATAATTTAAATGCACAAGTTCCGTCAATAACATTACCTTCTAAACCAGCGATAGTTTTATTAAACATTTTAACTCCACTATTTAGTGTCTTATTGAATTTAATTTCTTCATCAACAAGTGCTTTGATAACGAAATTTTTGTTTCTTTCAAGTTCTTTGTAATCTTCTTTATAATAATCTATTACTATGTTAGCTATACTTTCCATTATAGAAGTTTCAATTCCAAGTTTTTTAATGAATCTAATCATTCTTCTTATTAATCTTCTTAGAATATATCCAGCGCCAGTATTAGATGGTAATAATTGTTGATCATCTCCAAGAACGAATACGCTTGTTCTAATGTGATCTAGAATTACTCTGAATTCTTTTAGATTTTCTTCATATTTTTCACCTGATAATTCTTCTACTTTTTCTCTTAATTGTTTGAATATTTCTATATCGTATACTGATTTTAATCCATTATAAACTACTAAAGTTCTTTCTACACCCATACCTGTATCTACATTTTTTTGAGCTAGTGGTAAATATTTACCATCTTTAGCTTCAAATTCCATAAATACATCATTCCATATTTCTAAGTATTTACCACAACTACATGATGGATCACAGTGTTCTGAACATTTTTCTTTTCCTGTGTCATAGAACATTTCTGAGTCAGGTCCACAAGGTCCACTACCACTACCTAATTCCCACCAGTTATTTTCTTTTGATAAGAAATAAATATTATCTTTTGATACTCCACATTTTTCCCATAATGAAGCACTTAATTCATCTTTAGGTGCATTTTCATCTCCTTCGAAAACTGAGAATGATAATTTTTCTTTTGGGATTGCTAAATACTTTTCACTTGTTAAGAATTCATATGACCATGGAATCATTTCTTCTTTAAAATATTCTCCTAAAGACCAGTTTCCTAACATTTCAAAGAATGTAAGGTGTGAATTATCTCCTACTGAATCTATGTCAGATGTTCTTAAACATTTTTGTACATCACATAATCTTTTTCCACTTGGATGTGGTTGTCCTAAAAGATATGGAACTAATGGGTGCATACCAGCAGTTGTAAATAATACTGTTGCGTCATTTTCTGGAATAATGCTTGCGCTTGGTATTATTTCATGTCCTTTGCTTTTAAAGAAATCAAAATACATATTAATTAGATTTTTTCTTGTTAATTCTTTCATATTTCCTCCTAAAATAAAAAGAGATAGTACAAGGAGTCATAAAGACGGTACCATCCCTTTATTTTCTTAATTAATATAACGCTTTATTCGCGTGAGTGATTAGCTCATAAGAGAAAGTAGCTTCGATTAATATTACTATTAGTTTTCACCAACCACTAACTCTCTTTGAAGTAATATTTAATTTACTCGTCTTTCAATGAATTAAATTCTATCAAACTTTTTAATTAATTTCAAGTACCTAATAAAAAAACTAACCTATTGGTTAGTTAATTCATTATTTTACTTCTGGAGCAGCAGGTGCTTCTGGAGTAACAGGTGTTTCAACAACTGGAGCTGCTGGTGCTTCAACTACTGGAGCAGCAGGTGCTTCTACAGTTGGAACTTCAGGTGTAACAGGTGCCTCTGGTGCAGCTGGAGCTTCTACTACAGGTGCAGCTTCTGCAACTGGTGCTTCTACTGCTGGTGCAGCTTCAACAACTGGTGTTTCTACTGCTGGTGCAGCTTCAACAACTGGTGTTTCTGCTACAGGTGCTTCAACTACTGGAGCAGCCTCTACAGCAGGAGTTACTTCTGCAGGTGCAGCTTCTACAGCAGGAGTTTCTGCTACAGGCGCTTCAGGAGCTGGTGCTTCAACTGGAGAGCCAAGAACTAATGTTGGTTCTTCACTTGCAGCTGGTGCTTCTTCTACACTTGGAGTTTCACCTATTGATGGAGTTTCACCGAATGTTGGTGTTTCTCCTATAACTGGTTCTGTTGTTTGACCTAAGTCTAATGTTGGTTCAGTAGCAGTTGATTCTAATCCACTTAATGTTGGAGCTTCAGCAACAGGTTGATTTTCAACTGGTGCTTCTGCAGCAGGTGCAGCTTCTGTACCTTCAGCTGGTAAAACAGTTTCAGGTTGTGCTGCTGGTGGATTTTCTCCAGCCACTGGTTGTGTAGGAACAACTTCTTCTTTTTTCTTTTTATCTACTACAATAAATCCTACAAGAGCAAATAATAATACACCGGCAACAGCAAAACACCAAATGTAATTATCTGCTAAAAAATTTAATATACTATCCATGAGTAATCCTCCTTATTATGCTTTTATTGTATCATTTATGAAATTATATTTCAATATCTTATTTTATTTTTAATTCTTTATTTTTTGGTTGTATATGTATCCATGTATTACCATCATTAACTATAAGTGTTTTTCCATCTAAAGTTGTATATTCTGTTTTAGATTCTCTACTTGTTTTTTTCCACTTAATTTTAATAGCTTTACCATTGGAAATATAGTAACCTTCTCCACTACCAATATTATCTAATTCTTGTCTTCCTTTTGAATCAAGTGCTGTATTTTTAACTTGATAAGTTATTATATTTTTGACTGTATATTGTTTATTTGTGACTGCATCTATATGTTTTTTACCATCCATATAAAGTAAATAATTTTCATTTGTTGAATCATATTTATAAGATGTTGTTTGATAATCTGAATATTCTATTTTTATATCAGTTGCATTCATTATAGATGTATCTTCACTATAATCTAATTTTGTTGCGCTATATGTTAATAAATTAGGTTTGTCTGTTGTTTTATTATATTTTTTTGATTTAATACCTGAAGATATTTTTTTCATTGTTGTGAATGCTGTATGCTCATATGCTTTATTAAGTGATGTATCTCTATAGAATACACTTGCGTCATACAAACCATTTAAGTTATTTATTTTTAATGATGAAATATCACTTCTTGCTTGTGGTGAGAAACCAAAGTGTACGAATATTGCATCATTTTCAATTACATAATCTAAAAAATAATGTCTAGCACTTCTTACTGAACCTATTTTTGATGTATTTTGATCTTTAAAGAATGCTAGTAATCTTGTTATTCCACCTTCTGCAATTAATTCATATGTTATATATGCATCTTGCAGTCCAGCGTGTGGCCAAGCATCATGGTTATTATTTATTGAAACTGCGATTGGTCTTGATTTACTATCTTCATCTATTATTTTAACATCGAATTTTTCTACATGAATTATACCGAAGTTCATATCATGTTCTTCAAAATATTCATTTATTTTATTCCATGCACCTGAAAAATGAAATATAGCCATTGCTATACATGCGAAAACTATAAAGTATAAAATATTTCTAAATCTTTTTTTAAGTCTTCTTTTTGGTTTCATAATGTTCTCCTATAAATATTATATCATCTCAATATTACTTATTTCAATTATATGATTTTTAGTGTGTAAATATTAAAAAAAGATAGGATTAACCTATCTTTTCTTGCATTTTCTTTTTAGCTTCTACTGGATTAGCTTTACCTTTAGATTTTTTCATTACTTGACCTACTAAGTAATCTAACATATTTGTTCTACCATTACGATAGTCTTCAATTGCTTTTTCGTTTTCACTAATTACTTCATCAACTATACCATCTATTAAGCTATCATCTAATACTTCCATACCATGTTTTTTAGCTATTTCGCTTGGCATTAGTTTTTCTTCTAACATAAGTGTGAATACTTTTTTAGCTTGGTCTGAAGATATTTTCTTATTTTCAATTAATGACACTAATTCATGTATCATAGCTGGTCTAATATAAATATCATCAATAGTAATTTCTTCTGATTTATTTAATTCTCCTAAAAGTCTTGTTGTTATCCAGTTACATGCACTTTTTGCATCTGTTCCAAGTGATAAACATTCTTCAAAGTAATCTGATACTTTTTTATCTTTAACTAATACTCCTGCATCATATTCACTTAAATTATATTTTTCAATATATTTTTGTTTTCTTTCTGATGCTAATTCAGGAATACTATTTCTAATACTTTCTAAGAATTCTTCTGTAATTCTATATTTTGGAATGTTTGGTTCTGTAAAGTATTTATAATCTACTGCATCTGCTTTACTTCTCATGTGAATAGTAGTACCAGTTTCTTCGTCGAAACGTCTTGTTTCTTGAATTACTTCATCGTATCTACCACTACGTTTTAAATCACTTTGTCTTTTTATTTCATAATTAATAGTATCTCTTACACTAGCAAAACTATTAACATTTTTAACTTCTACTCTAGTACCAAATTCAGTATCATTTTCATCCATAATTGATACGTTAACATCGCATCTAATTTGTCCTTTTTTAGAGTCTGCTTCTGAAATATCAGTATATTGATAAATGCTTCTTACATGTTCTAAGAAAGCTACTGCTTCATCAGCTGAATTTATACATGGTTCTGTAACAAGTTCTAAAAGAGGAACACCTGCTCTATTATAATCTATACAAGATGTATCATAATAGTGATCTAATGATGCTGCATCTTCTTCTAGATGTATATCATGAATATAAACTGTTTTTGGTTTTCCATCTACTTCTATTTCTATTTGGCCATCTGTTCCAACTGGATTAAAGAATTGTGTTAATTGATATCCTTTTGGTAAGTCTGGATAGAAATAATTCTTTCTATCAAATTCCATATATTTTGGTTGTTTACAATTAAGTATCATACTCATCATTAAAGATTTTCTAACACATTCTTTATTAACAACTGGAAGTGTTCCAGGAAATGCCATATCTATTGGTGCTACATTTGAGTTAGCTAGTTTACTATATTCATTTTTTGATCTTGAAAATACTTTTGTATTTGATTTCATTTCACAGTGAAATTCTAGTCCTATAACTGCTTTATATGCCATTATTTCACCTCCTTAGCAATTTGGTCTTTATAATCCATTTTGCTTTCTAATGCGAATGCTATATTTAAAATATTTTCGTCATCTTTTTGTTTACCTGTTATATTAACACCTACTGGTAAATTAGATACAAATCCATTTGGAATTGTAATTGATGGATATCCACCATAGTTACCTATTTGTAAATGTTCTTCAAGTAAGTTAACTTCTTTATTTAATTCGTTTTTACTTCCATCAATGTATTTAGCAGGTCCACTACTTACTGGTAAGATAAGGCCATCGTAACTCTCAAATAATTCATTCATTTTATCTACAATTAATCTTCTTACTCTTTTAGCATTTAAGAAATATTTTTCTTGGTTTTCACTTTGTAATACATATGAACCTATAACAAATCTTCTCTTAATTAATGGTGAGAATCCATTTGTTCTATGATCTTTCATTACTTCAGTTACTCCTGAACCTTCTCCTCTTGGACCAAAACTTATACCTGTTAAGTTTGACATATTTGATGTAGCTTCTGCACATGAGATAACTACATAAATTATTGGAAGAGCATTTAATAGTGTTTTATCTATACTTACTTCTTCTACTTCCATACCAAGAGATTTACATAATTCTACTGTTTTATAGAAGTTATCTAGATGTTCTTTTGTTTCATCACTAGGATTTTTTACATCTAATACTTCTTTTATATAGAATAATTTTTTACCTTTAACTTCTCCATTTAGTTTTGATGTTAAATCGATATCACTTGAATCCCAAGTAGTCATATCTTTATCATCAATACCTTTCATTGCATTTACTGCGATTGCTGCATCTTTTACATTACGAGTTAATACTCCTACTGTATCTAATGAACATGCAAATGGGAAAAGTCCAAATCTTGAAATCATTCCGTATGTTGGTTTATAACCTACGATACCGCAATATGCAGCTGGTTTTCTAATTGAGTCACCTGTATCACTACCAAGAGCAAATGGATAACATCCCATAGCTACTGAAGCTGCACTACCTGCACTACTACCTGCAGTCATACGAGATAAATCCCAAGGGTTTTTAACTACACCAGTGTGTCCTGTTGTACCTGTTCCACCCATACCTAATTCATCTAATACTGTTTTAGCTACTCCAACGCATCCAGCTTCTTTTAATTTTTTAACTACTGTTGCATCAAAGAATGGAACATAATCTTTTAAAGTATTACTACTACCTGTTGATAAGATACCGTTTGTTGAAAAGTTATCTTTTATACCATATGGTATTCCACTTAATAATGAATCTGTTACTTCAGCAGGTGTTGCATCATCTATAATTGTTACGAATGAATTTGTTTTTTCTTGTGCTTCGTGACATTTCTTTAATGATTCTTTTACTAATTCTTCTGAAGTTACTTCTTTATTTATTAAACTTTCATGTAATGCTTCTATACTTTTATCTAACATTATCCCACCACCTTTGGTACTTCTACTTCTCTACCTTCATATTGATCACAGTTAGATAGTAATGTTTCTATTGGAAGAATTTCTTCTTCATCATCATCACTTCTTAAATCATCAAGTATCATTTCAAATGGATAAGAAAGTGGTTCTATATCTTTAATATTTGGAATTTCGTTAATTAAATCCATATTTTTTTCTATTTCATCAAATTCACTTTGAATCATAGTTTCTTCTTCATCTGTTAAACCAATTAATAATTTATCAGCATAATCTCTTATTTGTTCTTTTGTAAAGTTACTCATCATATTCCTCCTTAACCATTATACCAAGTTCATCAAGTTGTGCATATTCTAATTTACTTGGACTACCCATCATTAGATCTGCTCCACTTGTACTTGTTGGGAATGCTTGAACTTCTCTTAAGTTCTTTTCATCTTTGATAAGCATTAATATTCTATCTATTCCAAGAGCCATACCACCATGTGGAGGACATCCATATTTAAATGCATTAAATAAGCTTTGGAATCTAAGTTCTACATCTTCTTTTTTGTATCCAACTACTTCAAAACCTTTAGTTAATTCTTCAAGTGATGTATTTCTAATAGCACCACTAGCCATTTCATTACCATTACATACAAAGTCATATTGATATGCTAATAAATTATCTAAATCTTCTTTAGAATAATCTTCTACTACTTTCTTTGGTTTACTAAATGGGTTGTGACAGAATTCATATTTTCTTAATTTCTCATCGTATTCAAACATTGGGAAATCATTAATAATACATAATTCTAATTTATTTGGATCTATTAAATCTAATTTATGACCTAATTCTGTTCTAATTTGTCCTGCAAATTTTTGAGCAGTTTTCTTATTTTTATTAGCTATAAAGAATACTACTGAGTTAGCTTTCATATCAAGTGTTTTAATTAATTCTTCTCTTTCAGTTTCACTTAAGAATTTATCTATTGGTCCTTTAAATGTATTATCACTTGTTAATGTTAAGTATCCGATTCCTGGCATACCTATACTTGATGCGAAATCAACTACTTCATTAAACCAAGAGTTTGATTTATCTCCAATACCATCTACTACTATTGCTTTAATAATAGAGTTTTTAAATGGGCCAAATGTAGTTTCTTTTAATATTTCTGATATATCTTCTATAATTAATGGGTTTCTTAAATCTGGTTTATCACTACCATATTTTTCCATTGCTTCCATATATGGAATTCTCTTAAATGGAAGTGGTGTTACTTCTTTATCACTAAATTTAGTAAATACATCATGGAATATTTTAGAACCTAATTCTAATACTTCATCTTCTTCTGTGAAACTCATTTCTAAATCAAGTTGATAGAATTCTAGTGTTCTATCACTTCTTGCATCTTCATCTCTGAAACAAGGTGCTACTTGGAAATATTTATCTATTCCACCTACCATTAATAATTCTTTATAGATTTGTGGTGCTTGTGGAAGAGCATAGAATTTACCTTTGAAACGTCTTGAAGGAACTACGAAATCTCTTGCTCCTTCTGGACTAGATGCTGTTAGAATTGGTGTTTGTACTTCAGTAAATTTTAAATCATGCATATGATTTCTTAAGAATGCAAGTACATCACTTCTAAGTAAGATATTATCTTTTACTTTTTCATTTCTCATATCTAAATATCTATACTTAAGTCTTAAGTCTTCTTGAACTGTTTTACTAGATTGAATATCAAATGGAAGTTCATGTAGAGATTCACCTAATACTTCTAAATCATCTATTAATAATTCTAATTCACCTGTTTTTAATTTATCGTTATATGTGTCTTCACTTCTTTTTCTAAGTACACCTTCTACTTTAATAACTGATTCTTTTGCTAAACCTTTAAATAAATCATCGTTATTTGAAACTACTTGAAGTACATTACTTGTATCTCTAAGGTCTAAGAATAATACTCCTCCGTGGTCTCTTATATTTTGAACCCAACCACTTATTGTTAGTGTTTTACCTATCATATCTGTGGTTATGTCATCTATCATTATTGTTCTATATTTGTTCATTTTATCCTCCTAATAATCACAACTCTTAGGTGTTCTTGGATATGGGATTACATCTCTTATGTTTTCAATACCTGTTAAGTACATAATAAGTCTTTCAAATCCTAAACCAAATCCTGAATGGTAACACCCTCCGAATCTTCTTAAATCTGTATACCATTTTAAGTTATCTTCTTCTATATTTAATTCTTTCATTCTAGCAATTAATTTATCGTAATCATCTTCTCTTTGACTACCACCCATAAGTTCTCCACTACCTGGTACTTCTAGGTCTACTGCTGCAACTGTTTCTCCGTCTTCATTTAATTTCATATAGAATGCTTTTATATCTTTTGGCCAGTTAGTAATAAATACTGGTCCATTAAAGTGTTCTGTAATATATTTTTCATGTTCTTTTGCTATATCTTCTCCATATTCAGGAGTGAATTCCCAATCAACATTAGCTTCTTTTAATAATGTAATTGCATCATGATGAGTTATTCTAACAAAATTACTATTAACAACTTTTTCTAATTTTTCTTTTAATCCTTTTTCTACGAAGTTATCAAAGAATTCTATTTCAAGTGGACATTTATCCATAACATAGTTAATAACATATTTAAGCATTTCTTCTTCTATATTCATGATACCTTCTAAATCACAAAATGCTACTTCTGGTTCAATCATCCAGAATTCATTAGCATGTGTTTTTGTATTTGATTTTTCAGTTCTCATTGTAGGACCAAATGTATATATCTTTTTATATGCCATTGCATATGTTTCTCCATGTAATTGTCCTGATCCTGTTATATATGTTGGTTTTCCAAATAAATCTTCTTTGTAATTTACTTCTTTTTCTTCATTTAATGGAAGATTATCCATATCTAATGTTGTTACTTTAAACATTTGACCAGATCCTTCACAATCTGCTCCTGTTATAATTGGGCTATGAAAATATACGTAATTATTATTTTGAAAATATTCATGTATTGCATGAGCTGCTACACTTCTTACTCTAAATACTGCATTGAATAAATTTGTTCTTGGTCTTAAGTGTGCTACTTCTCTTAAGAATTCTCTAGTATGTCTTTTTGGCTGTATTGGATAGTCTTCACTTGAGTCACCTAATACTTCAATATTAGTAACTTTCATTTCATGTGTTTGACCTTTTCCTTCACTTTTAACAATTATACCTTTTGCTCTTATTGCACTACCTACTCTTATTTTTCCAATATTATCAAAGTCTTCTAAGTTATTATCATAAACTAACTGTAAGCTTTTAAAGTAAGTACCATCATTGAAATCAATGAATCCAAATGTTGATTGATTTCTATTATTTCTAACCCATCCTTCTAGTGTTACTTCTTTGTTTTCATATTTTTTGATTTCTTTAAATAAATCTTTAATATCCATATATTTTCACTTTCCCTTTCAAAATAAAAAGAGATGGCACAAGGAGTCATAATGACGGTACCATCCCTTTAATTAACTTAATTTATATAACGGCTTTAACCGAGAATATTTACTTAATTTCAATATTCCACTCTGTGGTGTTATTCATATATACTTATCTATTAGTTTCCACCAACCACTAACTCTCTATAAGTCCATATATACTACTTCTCCACGTCAACGAATTGACATAATTATACTTTTTTTCTTAAGATTTGTCAACTTATTAGAAAATTAATACTAAAATTAATATTAATAATATTATTAGTAAAATACTTAAGAAATACTTTTTATATATTAAATATGAATCTTTTATAGTTCTAAAATTAGTATCTTTATTATTATTTTCATATATTGTATCTATATCTACATATTTAATATCTATTTTATTTTTTATTATATCTAATAGAAAATTATATTCGTATTCGAATCTATCTCCTAGAGACTCTAAAGCAATATTTTTATATTTAATATTTATTCCTCTTAAACCTGTTTGTGTATCTTTACATGTTTTACCTGTAGTAAGTTTAAACATGAATGATGAGAATTTATTACCTATCTTACTTTTTATAGGGACACTTTTTAAATTAAAGTTTCTTTGTCCGAAAACTATATCATTTTCTTGAAGTAATTTAGATATTTTAACTACATCTTTTATACTATGTTGTCCATCATTATCCATTGTAATAAATGCATCTACATCATGTAATTCTTTTATACCTCTTTTAAGTGAATAACCTTTTCCTTTGTTTTTGTTATTGTATATTACTTTTACTTGTTTTGGAAGAAATTCATATATCTTTTTATGTTCTATATCACTACCATCATCAATAATAATTATATTACATAGATCATCTTTTATTAGTTCTTTTGTAATATCAATTAATTTATCAGTTGGATTTAATGATGGTATTAAAATTGCTATATTCATATTTTCCTCCTTATTAATTATATCATAATAAAAAAAGTTATAACATATGTTATAACTTATATTTTAAATTCTTCAAAGAAGTCACTCATTGTTAGTTGTTGTTCTTTAACTTCTTTTACTTGTTCTATTACTTCAGTAGTTTCTTCAGATGTTTCTTCTTTTTGTGTGATATCTTTTAATTTACTTACTATGAATATATCTTCTATATTCTTTTTAGTTACTGTACTTCCAGTACTTTGTTTATCCATAATATTTATATCACTTGATTTAATGTATCCTATTTCACCATCACATATACCTATTATATTTTTAGAACTTACATTGAATGCTTTTATTACATTATATGTTTTAGTTTTTGGACTCTTTATAATAGATGTTCCTTTTTTTGCTCTAGTTATTTTAGTTATTTCATCTATCTTAACTCTTTTAGCTGTATTTTTATCTGTGAATATAGTTACATATTCTTTATCTTTATTTATTACGAATGCTCCGATTACTTCATCTTTATCACTTAAATTTATTGATTTAACACCACTTGTTCTAAGTCCTAAGATAGGTATTTCTGTTGTGTTATATTTAAGAGCATTTCCATCTTTAGTAATTACTAACACTTCATTACCTTGTACTGTACTTACTGAGATAACTTCATCATTATCTTTTAGTTTAAACATGTTAATTGGTTTAGTATATCTACTTACCTCGAAATCACTTAGTTTCATTCTCTTAACCATTCCATATTTAGTAAATACTGTTACATATTCTTCTGATAGTTTACTTACTCCGATAGATTTAACTATCTTTTCTCCATCACTTACTGCGATATAGTTAGAAATGTGTGTTCCTATATCTTTATATTTAGCTTCTTGAATATTTCTAACTGGTAAATATAAGAAGTTACCTAAGTTAGTAAATAATATTATAGTATCTATATTATTTATCTTATAGAAGCCTTCTATATAATCATTTTCTCTTACACCTGGATATTCATTTTGTGTTGATGAATATGATTTTAATGATACTTTCTTAACATATCCTGAATTAGATACACATACGATATAATCTTCTTTACTTATCATATCTAATTCATCTATTTTAATTTCACTTACTTCATCTTTTATAGTTGTACGTCTATCATCAGCAAATTCTTTCTTAATACTTCTTAATTTATCTTTAATTACTCCCATAAGTTTTTCTTCACTTGCTAAGATTTCTCTAAAATATGCAATTTCTTTTGTTAAAGCATCAAATTCATTTTTTAATTCAGTAACATCTGTATTAGTTAATTTATATAATTGCATCATTACGATAGCTTCAGCTTGTGCATGAGTAAATTCAAATTCTTTCATTAAGTTTTCTATAGCATCTGATTTATTTTTACTAGCACGTATTGTCTTAATTACTTCATCAAGTATATCTAGTGCTTTAATTAAACCTTCTACTATATGCATTCTTGCTTTAGCGTGTTCTAAATCAAATTTAGTACGTCTAGTTATTACTTCTTTTTGATGAGCTATATAAGCATCAAGAACCTCTGTAACTCCCACTATCATAGGTCTTCTGTTTACTATACATACCATATTATAAGAATAACTTACTTGTAAATCTGTATTTTTAAATAAATAATTTAAAATATTATC
>JAZSKU010000098.1:0-2238 GCA_045535005.1 Bacilli bacterium | reverse complement strand
AATAATGATAATACTATAAGTATAGATTTATTTTGTCTTTTTTTATCAAATAAATTAGCAAGAGCAAATAAACTAATTGATGTTAAACCTACTCCATAAGTATCATACATTAAATAAGATACATTTATTTGAGGTATTAATAGATCTTTTAATGTAACTAATATTTCATTATCCATTCTACCGTTTAATAATGCTATAAATGTTGGTAATAATAAAACACAAGTTATTAATATAGCAACTATTATTGGAAATACAAATTTTAATCCATCACATATAAATTTCTTAAAAGTAATTTTCTTATTTAATTCAATATATCTATATACTCCATAAACTACTAAACATATAATACCAGGAATACTATAATAGAAACTCATTAATATTATAAGTACAGTAGAAATACATAAAAGCCTCTTATCATTTTTATCAAAATAATTATCTACTCCATGAAGCCCCATTATCAAAAATGGCATATAATTCATAAACATAACATGTCTATGAGTATGGAATAATAACGCAGTTCCACACATAAAACATATAGTGGTAATTAAAGATATTTTATAATCAAATTTATGTCTTCTTAAAAAGAAATAAAATAAGATAACACTTAAATACGCAAGACATATAGAACTAATTGCCACATAATTTTGCATACTTATATATGGTAATAAATAAGATAACATAATAACAGGATTTAATAATCCATAATAAGCAAAATTATATATATTTTGTCCAGCACCTAAATTAAATGCAAAGTCTGGAAATAAATCAAAAGTATTATAAAACAATGTTCTAAAGTATTCAGGTATAACAGCATGTTGAGTAATATTATCAGTAACTGAACTATATACATCATTTCCTTTAGTTAATAATACTATAACAATAAATATAATACTTATAATTAATAAATTAATATAATCCTTCTTTTTCATTCTTTTCATATACATCACTATTATAGATTTTACATTTATAAAAATAAATTGTCAAATATAAAAAGACTTCAATTTTGAAGTCTTAATAACTTATTTTTTCCATACTACCTTCACTATTCATAACATTTATAAAATAGAAAGTTGTATCAGAAATAACCATACTTGTATCTCCTACAAAGTCATTTATATTTTCACTTAAAAGTTCTAAATTCTTACCAAAGTCATTAGCAATAAAACTATCTGCTTTAAATTTATTTTTATTTAATATTTTACTTAAAGGATTCTTAATTAAATATAATTTATTATCAGTAGTTATATAAAATAAAGTAAACTTATTACATTCAGTACTACTACCATTAGCTTTATAAATATAAGATACATTATCAATATCATATGTTAATTTATCGTTATTTTTAATAAATACAATATCACCATCTTCTACTTTAGCAACAATACTTCCAGTAGAACAAGTTTCATCTGTTAATACAAGTTCAGTATATCTTTTAAATTGTATTTCATTATCAGTAACCATATTATCTTTAAAAAATAAATCATATACTAAATAACCAATTAATCCTAAAATAACAATAATAACTACTATAACAAATAAATTAGTAAGAGTTTTACCCTTCTTTTTATTACTCATAATTCCTCCATAAACTATATTAATTATAACATAAAGAATAAATATATGTTATACTATTGATATACTAATATACATAAAGAGGTGTAATATGGATTTAATAATAGAATTTATAGTTATGATAATTATATGTATTATCGCAACTACATTAAATAAAAAGAAAAATAATGAAAGTAAGTTAAAAATAAGCAGTAAAAGTATATTAAACTTTATAATGTATTTTATAGTTTATTACTTTTTAATAGCAATTATTGCAATGATACCTTTATCAATGATACCAACTGATGGTAACTCAGATAATGGATTATGGGCTTATGCAATAATCGCAGGAATAGCTCTTGCTCCAATACTTTCATTTATAACAATAATGAAATTACACAAAAAAGATAAAGAAAATAATATATATCCTGATGATGTAAAACCAATTAATGTAAGTAATGATTTACTTGTAGAAAAAGAAAAAAATCCAGTCTTTTCAACAGCTGTAATAATAATTGCAATTATATGTATAGGAATAGTTCTTGCTACACTACTTAATTTTAATCCAAGATAAAAAGGAGTTAACTCCTTTTTTTATTTTAAACATTGATTTATTTTAAAATTATAATTTAATTCTGAAACATTACTTTCAGGTGTTTCATCAGAAGCATAACTACAAATTAATAA
>JAZSKU010000077.1:0-4116 GCA_045535005.1 Bacilli bacterium | reverse complement strand
ATATGAAATATATACTTATAATACCTTTATTTATTTTATAGAACACAATATAGTATATTAATGTGTGATCTATAAAGAATAAAAGGTTGTTCAGAAATTTATATA
Source organism: Bacilli bacterium (assembly GCA_045535005.1). Classification (GTDB taxonomy): domain Bacteria; phylum Bacillota_I; class Bacilli_A; order RF39; family UBA660; genus CAG-1000. Next base: position 4,011 of record JAZSKU010000077.1, on the reverse strand, counting down.
TTTCCTTAACATTAAATAAGTATTTATAACACAAGTTATAAACAACGCTCATTATTATACCATAAAGTATAGAAAATAAAAATGATAAGATTTGTTCATGTAAAATCATTATTTAAATAATCTTGCCATAATAGTGTCTGTTTTACTCTTTTTATTATCTTCAAAGTAATTAACACTACTTATTTTTCCTTTAATTGATATATTCCCTTGAAAGGTATCTAATTTTAATAATTCTAGATTTTCTCCTTTTATTAATATAGGTCCCATAACACTATCAAGAAAGAATTCTGTTTCATTAAAATTATTTATTTTTTTTACACCTGAAATAATTATATTTTTTCTTTCTGTAATAGTTATTATATGATTAAATGATTCTTTATCCATAATATCACCTATTAATATTATGTTTTAAACAATGAAAAAAGACTACTAAGTAGTCTTTTATTTATTATTCTTCAACTTTGTCTTCAGTTTGAACATCTTCTGCTTTATCATAAGCATCTAAGATTTCTTTTTCAAACATAGTTCTAACTTCTTGGTTGATTGGGTGAGCTATATCTTTATATTCACCTACTGGAGTCTTACGACTAGGCATAGCTATAAATAATCCATTATCTCCTTCAATGATTCTAATGTCATGAATAGCGATTGCATTATCAACAACTACTGAAGCAATTCCTTTCATACGAGAATTTTCTCTTTCAACCTTACGAATTTTTACTGATGTAATTTCCATAAGTACCTCCTTAACATAATGCTAATTCAATTATAATACAATTATATTTGAATATCAATGATTTTTATTAAAATTTGCCGAGTTCAACTATGTTTGTGGCTACATCAGAATATGAAAATGATTTTAATCCTTTATTAGTATTTATAGTAAATATATTTTGATGTAATTTATCTATTTTACCTTCATAATATTCATATTTATTTCTACCAATATCTACCTTTATTTTTAATTTATAATCTTTTAAACTTTTTACTTGTTCTTTAATTTTATTTATATTCAAAATTTATCCTTTCTTGGATATCCTATATACATCATTCCATTAGTTTTTATACCACCTATTCCTTCTTTACCATAGTGTGTTTTTATTAATATTTCTTCTATATTAACTGTTCTATCTTTTTCAGTAAGAGCTATTTCTGTAGCTATAATTGCTGGATCTAATGAATGTATATTTATTCTTTTAGGACTTGATGCATACGTTGATCCTGCTTTTAATAATCCTTCATAATTACTTTGACAAGCACCTGATATAATTATTAAATTATTATGATCTATATTATTCTTTCTTATTTCTTTTACTGCTTCTATATATTTATCGCTATTTAAATATTTATTCTTTTTATTATATGAATCATGTCCGGTTAAAACTACTATGTTAGGTTTATGTTTTGATATTAATTTATTTACTTTTGAAGAAAATTCACTTTCTTTATATAGATATCCATATACTATTAAATTATTATCTTTATAATACTCAATACAATCTTTTAGATAATCTTTATCACTATCTAAATGCAAGATTACTCCAGGAATGTAGAAATACTCATTTAAATCAAGATTTCTAGTTTTTAATTGTTTTTCTTTTTTTTTAATATTTGTAGTTAATACTAAATCATTTATATCTGATGAAGCATATAGTCTTACATCTATTCCTTTTAAATATATTATATTGTTTTCAATTTTATCTATTTTAAATACTATATCATTACCATATTTCTTTCTTGTGACAAAGTCTCCTACTTTAAACATATATACCCCTTATAAAGTATATTGTTTTATAAATAAAAAATACCAAGTAAAAAAGTAGACAAATGTCTACTTATTAAGTTCATTAGATATACTTATAAATTCTTCTATTGATAGAGATTCTGCTCTTGAAGTTAAATCTTTACCAAATGTATTTAATACTTTATTAATTGTATCTAAATCATACGACTTAAGATTGTTTCTTAAATTCTTTCTTTTTTGTGTAAATGAATCTTTAACTAATTTATAGAAATGTTCTTCATTTATTACTTTTAGTTTTTCTTTCTTTTTAAATTTTACTACTACACTATCTACTTTAGGTTTAGGTTCAAATGAATTTTTACTTACTTTGCATACAGTTTCTATATCAAAGTTATATTGTAAAAAAACACTTAATGAATTATATTCTCTTGTATTTGGTTTTGCTGTAAAGCGATCTCCTACTTCTTTTTGAACCATTATTGTTATTTCTTCTGGATTACTTTCACTAATAATTTTATTAATAATAGCTGTAGTTATGTAATATGGTAAATTACCTACGAAATATAATTTATTATATTTAGAGCTTATATATTCTTTTAAATCTACTTTTAAGAAATCTATAAAATTAACTTTTAATTTAGTACTATCAAGATTTTCTAATATTTCTTTTAATCTAGTATCTATTTCAAAACATATTACATCTGCATCTTTTTTAATTAATTCTTTTGTTAATGCTCCTGCTCCAGGACCTATTTCTATTATTAGATCATCTTTTGTTGGATTTATTGAGTCAGATATTTTTTTAATAATATTATTGTCTATAAGAAAGTTTTGACCTAAAGATTTTTTATATTCGAAATTTTTCATCTTGACCATCCTTCTCTTAATACTTCAAATTCTAAATCTCTTACTCTTCCTATACTTTTTATAGCATATGATTCTGATTCAGTAAGTAAATCTATATCGTTTCCTCCAACACCTCTATCTAATATAATTGCTACGATTGGTTCTGAAGATAATTTTTTTACTTTGAATTGTATTATTGTTCCACATGGATAATTTCGACTACTTGCAACTATTCTTACAGTTCCATATGTTTTATCTTTGTAATAAATTCCTTCTTTTAATACATTAGTTCTTGGTGGGCATGCTAAATATCCTGTACATAATGCACAGTCTCCAGCATATCCAGTTAAATCCCCCTTAAATGTATATATTGGACTAAAGATTCCTTCTTTATATAGGTCATTTTGTGTTTCTTGAATTTTATCTAAACCTACATCTTTATTAGAATCTTCATTCATTGCGATTATATGTGATATTGAAGAGATATTTGACTTTGTTAAAACAAATAATATGAATAATATTATTATTGCTTCTATACTCATGATAATTCTACTTTTTATATATTTTTTCATGGCTTCTCCTCATGTAAATTATATAATAAGTGATATTAAATGTCAAAAAGTGTAGTAGCGTTATCTGTTGTTATTTTTATAACTTCATCTACTGATATATTTTTTATTTCTGCTATTTTTTTAGCAACATAGTAAACATTTGATGGTATATTCTTTTTACCTCTATATGGTTCAGGTGATAAGAATGGACTATCTGTCTCTAAAACTATATCTTTCATATCTATTGCTTCAATTACTTCGTATAATTTAGAATTTTTAAATGTTAATACTCCACCTATACCAAGTTTATATCCTAGTTTTATAAATTCTTTAGCCATTTCTTTACTTCCACTATAACAATGAATGATACCTGTTAGTTTTCTTGTTTTTAAGATATCAAAACATTCTTGAATACAATCTCTTATATGAATAAGTACTGGAAGATTATATTTTTCTGCTAAATCTAATTGTAAATTCAAGAATTCTTTTTGTTCTTCTTTATTATCTTCATTATAGTGATAGTCTAATCCTATTTCACCTATTGCATATACTTTATTATTTTTCAATAATTCTTCTATTTCAATAAGATCTTCTTTATTAGATATATTTTGTGGATGTATACCTATTGTTGGTAATATAAAATTATCATATTTTTTAGCCATTTCAAGAACTTCTTTACTTGTACTTAAACTATCAGCGCAATTTATTACTTTTAACATATTTTTTTCTTTTAGTTCTTCTATTATTTTATCTATATTATCATAAAATTCATTTATTAAATGTGCATGTGTATCTATCATTTTAAACCTCTTTTTTGTAAAATTTATTTATTAATTACATTAAATCATAATATAGTGTGTATATTTTTTC
>JAZSKU010000067.1:0-15440 GCA_045535005.1 Bacilli bacterium | reverse complement strand
AGTCTTAAATTTAATAATTTGTTTATCAATCAAGTTTAAAAATCATATTTAATTTAAAAAGATATTTAAAAATAATATCTTTTTATTTTATTTAATGGTATAATTCTTATAGTGTTTTGGAGGTGTGTTATGAAATTAACTAGAACTGAAGCTAGAGAAAAAATTATGATTATTTTATATCAAATAGATTTTTATGTTAAAGAAAATATTCCTTATGAACTTGAGGATGTATTTAAAGAAAATCTTGAGATGGATAATAAATATGTAAGAGATATTGTTAATGGTGTTTTAGAGAACATTGATAATATTGATGCGGTTATTTCTAAATATTTAGAGAATTGGGATTTAGATAGACTTGGTAAAACTGATAAAGCTATTTTAAGACTTGCTGCTTATGAAATGATGTATTATGATACTCCTAAAGTTGTTGTTATTAATGAAGCTTTAGAATTATCTAAGAAATATAGTGATGATAAAGTAGTTAAGTTAATTAATGCTGTTTTAGATAAGATTAGAGATAACGAGGAAATTGATGAATAATAATTATATTAGTATTAGTGATGTTAATAGGATTATTAAGTTTACTATAGATTCTAATGAATTATTAAGAAGTGTATATTTAAAAGGTGAAGTGAGTAACTTAAAGTATCATGGTAGAGGACATTTATATTTTTCATTAAAGGATGAAAATAGTAAGATAAATGCTGTGATGTTTAGTTATAGTGCTTCATCTTTAGATTTTATGCCAAAAGATGGAGATTCTGTTTTAGTACATGGTAAGGTTAGTGTTTATGAAGCTACTGGCGCTTATCAAATATATGTAGATAAGATGACGCAAGATGGAATAGGTAACTTATATCAATTATTTGAAGAACTTAAAAAGAAACTTTCTAAAGAAGGTCTTTTTGATGAAAGTCATAAGTTACATGTACCAAAGATACCCAAGAGAATAGGTGTAGTTACTGCTCCTACTGGTGCTGCTATTAAAGATATTATTTCTACTATTAATAAGAGATTTCCATTAGTTGAAATATATATATTTCCATCTTTAGTACAAGGAGAACTTGCTAAAGATAATATAGTTCGTATGATTAATCTTGCTCATAATTATGATATAGATACTTTAATAATAGGTCGTGGTGGTGGAAGTATTGAAGACTTATGGGCATTTAATGAAGAAGTAGTAGCTCGTGCTATATATAATGCTAAAATACCTACTATTAGTGGTGTTGGACATGAAATAGATTTTACTATTAGTGACTTTGTAGCAGATAAAAGAGCTCCAACTCCAACAGGTGCTGCTATGATGGCTGTTCCTGATAAAGAAGAAATATTAAGATACTTAGATAATTGTAAGAATAGAGTTAAAAAAGCTATGCTAAATAAATTAGATAGTTCTAATTTATTACTTAATAAATATAAATCTAATTATTTACTTAATAATCCAATAAGATTATATGAGATGAAAGAACAAAAATTAGATATTCTTTATGATAAGATTAACGATAGTATTAAGAGAATTATTGATAGAAATATTAGTAATGTAGATACTTTAAAAATTAAATTAGATTTATTAAATCCAGTTGGTATTTTAGATAAAGGATATTCTATTATGTATAAAGATAATAAGATTATAAAAGATGTTAATGATCTGGGTATTGATGATGAAGTTAATATAATGGTTAAAAATGGAAGTATATTAGCTAATATTAAAGATATTAATAAGAAATAAGGAGTAAATATATGAAAGATAAATCATTTGAGGGTATGATAAAAGAATTAGAAGTTATCGTACAAGAATTAGAAAGAGGAGAACTTCCTTTAGAAGATGCTATTAAGAACTATACTGAAGCTATGAAATTAATTGAGTCATGTGAAAAGAAATTAACTAAGGCTACTGAAACTATTAATAAGTTAGTGGAAGAAAATGGTAAAATTAGTGATTTTAAAGTAGAAGAGTAAATTATTGGTTTAATATAATTAAATATATGGTTAAAAATAATAAAGAGGTGAAGTCATGAAGAAAGTGATTTTAATCTTTATTATTTTTTTATTTCCAATATATGTATTTGCATATTCTAAGTTTGTTATTCCTGGCGGAGAGAGTATTGGTATTAAGATAAATAGTGAAGGTTTAATAGTAGTTGGTTTTTATAAAGTAGAAGGTGAATACATTAATAAAAAGAATTTAAAAGTTGGAGACACTATAATAAGTATTAATGGTAAAAATGTTTATTCTATTAATGATATTAATAATGTTGTTGATGAATATTCTGATAAAGTAAATATTGTTATTAATAGAAATGGTAGGGTTATTGATACTCATTTAGAGTTAAGAAAGTATGATGGAGTAATTAAGACTGGTCTATATATTAAAGATAGTGTTATTGGTTTAGGTACTTTAAGTTATATTGATCCTGTTAGTAAGATATATGGTGCTTTAGGACATGAAATTATTCTTAATGAAACTAATAATAAAATAGAGGTTCGTGATGGAAATATATTACTTAGTAGTATAAATGGTATAGATAAGAGTAGAAATGGCTATGTAGGGGCTAAAAATGCCTCTATTATGTATAATAGTGTTATAGGTACAATACTTAAGAATACTAATAAAGGTATATATGGAAAATATACTAGTGATTTACCAAATAAAGAATTAATTGAAGTAGCAGAGTATGATGATATTAAATTAGATAATGCTTATATATATACAGTTACATCTAAAAATGAAATAAAGAAATATAATATTAAAATTACAAAGAAGTATAATAATTCAAAAGATACTCAAAAAGCATTTAGTTTTGAAGTAATAGATAATAATTTAATTAATGAAACAGGTGGTATAGTACAAGGTATGAGTGGTTCTCCAATTATACAAGATAATAAAATTATTGGTGCGGTTACTAATGTAGTAGTAGATGATGTTAAAAAGGGATATGCTATTAGTATTATAACTATGTTAAATGAAGGAGAGAGTTAACTCTCTTTTATATTGAAATAATTTATTTTATTTGTTAAAATTTATATATAGTAGGGAGGCTCTATTATGGATGATTATAAATTAAATGTAACTATAGAAGACGGAAGTGTTGTTGAAATTGAGGTACTTGATATAGTAGACTCTAATGTTTTTAACAAGTCTTTTGTTATATATACAGTTGGTGGTAATAAAGAAAATATTTTTGCATCTATTTTAAATGAAGGTGAAAATGATTATTCATTAGATACTATAGAAGATGCTCAAGAAATAGATTTTATTAATTCTGAAATTGATAGAATTGTAGAAGAATTAACTGAAGAAGATGAAGAAGGTGAGTAATTATGAGAATACAAGATGCGATTAATGCTCATCAATTACCTAATATTAATAGAGATACTTTAATTAGAATATGTAATGGGTTAAATATACCTGTTACTAAAGAAAACTTTAGTTCTTTTACTTTAACTACTGATCAATTAGAAAGACTTAGATATAGTAAGGATTTACATGTTGTTTTAGTAAGTCAAGAAATGACTACAGCTCATAAAGATATGGTATCTAAATTTGATAAGTTAAGTAAAAGATATAGTGATTTATCTACTAGAATGGAAGGTAAACCTTATTTAGCAGAAGATAAAAAAGTTATTGATGCATTAAGAAGAGGATTAGATGAAAGCTCTAATGAATATAAAACTGTTATTAATAATTTAAATGTTAAGGGAAAAAATATAAGTAAATTCTTTTCCATTGGGCATGAATATGATCCAACACTTTCTTCTTTTGCTCAAGGAAGAGTTGAATCATTAAATGATAAAGTTTCTAAAAGAGAAAAGAAGTTAGTTGAAGAATATAAAGAATTAGATATGTTAGCTGAAAAACAAAGTAAATATAAAACAAAGTTTAAAAAACAAAGAAATGCAGCTAAAATGAAAAAAGTACAAGAAAGAATAAATAAATTACAAGCTAAACAAGGTAAACTTCAAACTAAACAAAAGAGAATTATTAATAAAGGTGCTCAAAAATATATTGCTAAAAGAGAAAAAGAAATAGCAAGATATTTAAAAACTGTTGAAAGAGAAGTAGCATTCGTAGAGAAAAAAATTCAAAATCAACAATTACAAAAAACATATGCAGCTGATTTAAAAGAAACACTTCAAGAATTAAAAGATTTAGAAAATAAAAAAGGTATTAAAGCTGCTATGGAAAGAGGTAGACTTAAGAGAGATAAAAGAAAACTACAACATGCAATTAATCAACTTAAGAGAAAACAAGGTAGATGTAATTTATCTAATCAATTTTCAAGAAGTGTTAATGTTGAATATAAAAGATAATAAGAGTTATGTAAAAGTAACTCTTTTTAATTGGTTCTTTCTTGAAAAGAAAATATATGTAATGTATAATGGATTATAGATATGATAGGAGAGATTAAAATGAATAAAAGAGGTTTTACATTAGTAGAATTACTTGCTGTTATAGCTATCTTAGCTATATTAGTTATTATTGCGATGCCTAATGTTTTAAAAATGTTTAATGAGTCTAAAAAAGATTCTTTTGAAACGGAGGTAAAAGCTATTTTAACTACAACTGAAAAACAATGGTTAAGTGATTCTATGGGATCAACTGGTAGTGATGTTACAGTTTATTGTAGAGTAAATGGAGTAGATTGTGATAATGCTTTAAAATTAGATGGTAATAAGGATATTGATTATTATGTTACGGTTGACTCACATGGTAATATTACTCAATTTGGTGCTGTTACTGATGAACATCAATTTAGTAATGTTGAGGGTTTAAAACCTGCTGATGAAATTAATTCAGAAACTGTATCTGATTTAAAAGAAGAAGAAAAGATTAAAATTACTGAAAATGGAATTGTTAAAAATGATGAAGTTGTTAGTAAAATTAATTATGCTATGATTGAAGGTGCTAATCAAACTTATGATGGTGGTGGAGTATTAAGATTTGCATCTAAAGCTAAATATAGTGCTTTTGATAAAGTACTTGTAGATGGAAATGTAGTTGATAAAGCAAATTATAATACTTATGAAGGAAGTACAGTTGTAGTATTTAAAGATAGTTATGCTAAATCATTAAGTGTTGGTGGGCATGAAATAGAAATAGTTTCTAAAAGTGGATCTGCTAAATGCCAATTTATGGTAGCTGCATTTGACAACTCAACATATGTTGCTTCTGTTAATGGTAAAAATTATACTGATTTTATAGATGCAATGAATTATGCTAATAGTTTAATTTCTAATATAGTTAATGTTAAATTATATAGAAATGTTACTTTAGATAAACAATTAGTTATAAGTAAGAATATTAATCTTACAGGTACAAGTACTATTACTCGTGCTGATTCATTTAAAGGTAACTTATTTAAAGTTAGTGCTGGAGTTACATTTAAAATAGAAGGTATTAAATTTGATGGTGGTAATAACTTTAAAATAAATCAAGAAGAATTTAATAATAGATTTGGTAGTATGAATTATGAACCTATTACTACTATAGCAAGTATTGTTTCTTCAGAAAGTAGTACTGCTCCTGATCCAACATCTCCTATGTTTGATGTAAGTGGAACTTTGGATTTAAAAGATGTTATTATACAAAATTCTTATACTTCTAGGTCTGGTGTTCCTGTAATAAAAGTAAATTCAAATAGTACTTTAAATATGACAGGTACAACTATTAAACATATTACTTCTCCAGGTTCTAGTACTGTTGTATCAGTTGCATCAGGTGCTAAATGGAATATTAATAATGGTACTCTTATAACTGGGGTATATGGTGGAAGTAATGGTGCTATTTCTAGAAATGATAGTGGATTAATTACTATGAATGGTGGAACTGTTAAAGATAATTATGCTATTAATGGTAATGGTTCATTCATTATGTGTTATTTAGGTTCATTTACTATGAATGGTGGATTAATTACTGGTAATAAAGGACTTAGAGGTTCTGCTAATGGACGTAACTCAGTAATTTATCTTCATAAAAATTCTACAATGGTTATGAATGGTGGAGAAATTTCTAATAATACAGGTACAGGTTATGGTGGAATTGATGCTCAACCAACTTCAATATCACTAGTTATTAATGGTGGAAGTGTTATTAATAATATTTCTGCTAATGGTAATCCATTAAAAGATATTCAAGCTACAAATGTAACAATTAATGGTGGTAAATTCACTCAAAATGTTGCAAGTATGCTTGGTGAAGGTAAAACAATTAAATCATCTGTAGTTGATGGTGTTACATATTATACAGTTAAATAAAAAGAGTTGTAAATAACTCTTTTTTGTTTGTAAAGTGTACTTGAAAAAAAATATCGGGTGGGGGTATACTTAATACATAAGATAGGAGGATATTTAATGAATAAGAAAGGTTTTACATTAGTAGAATTACTTGCTGTTATAGCAATACTTGCAATATTAGTTATTATTGCGATGCCAAATGTTCTTGAGATGTTTAATAAAGCAAAACAAGATGCATTTGAAACTGAAGTTCAGTCACATGTTAAAGCAGTTACTACTGAATTTATTACAACTGGTCAATTAGTCTATAGTAATAAAGTACCAGGAGCTGCAAAGTTAAAGATGGATGGAGAAGAATTGGATTATTATATTAAATTAGATACTAAAGGTAATATAGTTGTTCTTAATGTAACAAATGGAGAATATAAAATAGAAACTACAGGTTCTGCAAGTAATCCAGTTAAAGCTGAACAAATCGGTGATACAGTTAAGTCAGAGACTGCACAAAGTGGTGATTCATTTGCAATGGGTAATGATGGAACTATAACTGGAAATAGTGAAAGTGGTAATAATAATCAAAACAATGCTGTTACAAAAGGTTATAATCAATATGGATTTTATTTTGATGAACCTTATTTTATGAGTGGTGAATCATGGGGTTATGAAGATCAAGATGTATATGTTAAGTTTTATGCTGATGGTACAATGAAGGAATGGCGTAATGATATGAATACAACTCCTTATAATACTTCTCAATGTACATATGCTCAAAATAGTGCTACTTGTCCTACAGAATATACTTTTGTAAATAATGGTAAAACTATGCAAGTACCATCTGGTGTATCATTTAGATTGATAGAAGAATAAAAAAGAGTTGTTAATAACTCTTTTTTTGTTTGTTGAAATATAAATTATATTGAGTTATACTTAATATATAAGATAGGAGGATAAATATGAATAAGAAAGGTTTTACATTAGTTGAGTTATTAGCTGTTATTGCAATACTTGCGATATTAGTTATTATTGCAATGCCTAATGTGCTTGAAATGTTTAATAAAGCTAAACAAGATGCATTTGAAACAGAAGTAAAAACTCATGTTAAGGCAGTTGCTAATGAATTTATTATGACAGGTAAACTTGTTTATAGTAATGTAGTAGAAGGTGCTCATAAGTTACCAATGGATGGAGAAGAGTTAGATTATTATATAAGAGTTGATAGTCAAGGTAATATAAAAGAATTAAATGTTACAAATGGAGACTATAAAATAGAAGCAACTGGATCAAGTAGTAATCCAATTAAGGTAGAACAAATAGGTGAAACTATTAAATCTGAAACTGCGAAAAGTGGAGAAGAGTTTGCTATGGATTCAACTGGTGATATCACTGGTGAAAGTATGAATGGTCCTAAACTTAATGAATATGGATTCTATTATGATGTTAGATATGAAGGAACTGATATTAGAGATGGATTTATTGATTCTAAAAGATATTTCATATTTAAAGAAGATGGTACTGTTAGAATGTGGGAAGAATTAGGTGAACAAGATTATTATGCTAATAAGGAATCAATGGATGGAGATATGAGTGTTAATAATTATGAAGATGCTAAAGCAACATGGAATTATATTTGGGGAGATAAAGTAAATGGTATGGTAACTGATAATACTACTTATAGTAAGTCTTATGTATTTGTTGATTATGAAAAATATAATGGTAGTGTTACTTTTAAATATCAACTAAATATTTATTTTTCTGAAGATGGAAGAACTATATATTTAGATGAAGGACGTGTTCAACCAATAGCTTATTATAGGTAAAAATTGCATTTTGATTTTATTTATGGTATAATATGCAGGCTTTTGAAGAAGGGGGTTAATTTTAATGTCTGCGTTAGTAGTAATTATAGGAATTGTTCTTATAATTTATGCTAGGGTATCTTGTACAATCAGAATATTTAATGGTAAAGCTAAACCATTTTCTGGTTATACTGAAAATGAATCACTAATCCAATGGATTGGTGTTGCGATAATATTTGGTACTATAATTTTAATATAAAAAAGAGTTATAAAATTTTATAACTCTTTTGTTTTTTAAATACCTAAAATTATTGTTGCGAAATTAAAGAATATGAATAATGATATTGCATCAACTAATGTTGTTATAAATGGGCTTGCCATTACTGTTGGGTCTAGTCCAATTCTTTTAACAAAGATAGGTAGGGTAGAACCAATTGTTTTTGCAGCACATACTGTTATAACTAATGATAAACTAACTACTAGTGATACTTCAAATCCTACTTTATCTAATAGCATTAATTTAGCAAAGTTTGCAATTGCTAGTGTTATACCAGCTAGAAGTGCTACTCCTAATTCTTTAAATACTATTTTTAATGTATCTTTATATTCAACTTCGTCTAATGTAAGTGAACGAATTATTGTTGCTGATGCTTGACCACCGGCATTACCACCTGTGTTCATAAGCATTGGTATGAATGAAGTTAATATTACACATGCTGCAAGTGAAGCTTCATAGTGTTCTATTATTTTACCTGTTAAAGCAGCTGTAATCATAAGTACAAGTAACCATGGAATTCTACTTTTCCATATTTCGAATATTGATAGCTTTAAGTATGATTTATCTGTTGGAGTAATACCAGCCATCTTTTCGATATCTTCTGTTGTTTCTTGTTCGATGATATCGATAATATCATCGATTGTGATAATACCAACTAATTTATTTTCTGAATCTACTACAGCGATAGATGTTAAGTCGTAGTCTTTCATTGTATTAGCTACTTCTTCTTGATCTATATGTGTATTAACAGTAAATATACTTTCATCCATGATTTCTGATATTTTTTTTTCTTCATCATTGATTACTAAATCTTTTATAGTAACAGTACCAATTAGTTTTCTTGATTTATCTGTTACGAAACAAGTATCTAATGTTTCTTTGTCATCGTATTCTCTTCTTATTTTTCTAAGTGCATCTTTGATTGTATTTTCTTCTTTGAAATCAAGATATTCTACGGTCATAATGCTACCTGCAGAATTATCTGGATACTTTAGAAGTTGATTAATATCACGTCTTGTTTCATTATCTACTTTTGATAGTAATCTACTTACTACGTTAGCTGGCATTTCATCTATTAAGTCAGTTGCATCGTCTGCTGCCATTTCATTAATTATTTCTACTGCTTCTGTATCATTTAATAAAGATATAAGTTTAGCCTGGACATCAGTATCCATATATGAGAATACTTCTGCTGCAATATCCTTATTTAGTAATCTAAATATTTTAACTAATTCTTTAGATTCTAAGTCTTCTAAAACTTCTGCAATATCGAATTCATTTAGTTCATTTAATATTCTTTTGATTTGAATGAACTTTTTTTCTTTAATTAATCTTGCGATATCTAACATTATAACCACCACCTTTTTGCCGCCTAATTATACCATAAATTATTAAAAAAGTGTAAAAAAAATGAAAAATAATTAAAAATATATATATTTTTTTGTATAATATATGAGGAAAGAGGAATTTATGCAAGTTTGTGTAGGAAAGTATTATAGACATTTTAAAGGTAAAATATATAAAGTTTTAGCTATTGGATATGATACGGAAATAGAAAATAGATGTCTTGTTGTTTATGAAGCAATGTATGATGAACATAAGATATGGGAAAGACCAATTGAGATGTTTAGTGATGAAGTTGATCATGATAAATATCCTGATGTTAAACAAAAATATAGATTTGAGGAAGTGGAATATAATGAATAAGAATGAAATACCTACTCATGTAGGGATTATAATGGATGGTAATGGTAGATGGGCTACTAGACAAGGAAAGAAGAGAACTGAAGGTCATTACCAAGGATATAAAACTTTAAAGGAAACTGCATTACATATATTAGGCAAGGGTGTTAAGATTCTTAGTGTATTTGCTTTTTCAACTGAAAACTTTAAAAGAAGTGAAGAAGAAGTAGGCTACTTAATGGGGCTTTTTGTAAAAGCATTTAAAAGTGACATGCATTTCTTTTTAGATAATAATGTTAAAGTGGTATTTTCTGGTAAAAAAGAGCCTCTTAGTGATGAAGTTTATTCTGTTATGAAAACATTAGAAGAGGAAACAAAGGATTGTACTGGTGGAATATTTAATGTATGTTTAAATTATGGTGGTCAATATGAAATAGTGGATGCTGCTAAAAAGGTTGCTACTATGTATAAAAATGGTGACATTAATCTAGATGATATTACATGTGAAAATTTCTATCAATATTTATATAATGATTTACCAGCAATAGATTTACTTATTAGAACAAGTGGTGAAGAGCGAATCAGTAATTTTATGCTTTATAGTATTGCTTATTCTGAACTATATTTTACTACTACTTGTTTTCCTGATTTTACTCCTAGTGAATTTGATAAAGCACTTGATTCTTATTTAAATCGTAATATAACAAAGGGTAGTGTTAAATAAAAAATAGTTTCAATTGAAACTATTTTTCTCTTACTTCTAAATATACTATTAAACCTAGTAGTATATTTTTTATTTTGTCATTTAATTTTACATTCATAATATCTTGTTTTACTTGATAGAATAAATCATTCATTTTATTTGTTGCATATTTATAACTTCCTGAATCTATTAATATATTTTGTACTTTTTCTAATTCTTCTTCTGTTATATTATTTTTACCATAATATTTTAATAGTTCTTTATAATGATCTTTTTTATTTAGTTTTACATATGAATATAGTATTGTTTGTTTGAATTCTTCTATATCTGATGTATTTGATTTTCCTATTTTATTTTTAGTACTGAATATACCTAAAATATCATCTTTTATTTGGAATGCTACTCCAAGGGGTTCTAATATTTTTTCGAATTTAGATATTGTTTTATCATCTTCACCACCAAGTATCATTCCTAAACAAAATGGTCCAATGATTGTATACCAAGATGTTTTTAATCTATATATTTCCATTATGTCTTCTTCTTGTAGTTTGTTTTTATTATTTGATTTTTCTAGATATGGAAGATGTACATCTATTATTTCACCTTTTATTGTATTTAATACTATATCGTTATAGTAATTTAATATTCTATATAAATTTTTATCATTTTTATATGCTTCTAGGATTATTCTATTTGTTAGATAGAAACCTAAGTCTCCAATACATATACCAAGGGATTCTGGAGTTGAATCAATTTCATATTTTTTGAAATCATCTTTATACATTTGTGGTATTGTTTTCTTTCCTCTTCTTAGAATAGCATTATCTATTATGTCATCATGTATTAATATTGATGTTTCAAATGTTTCATATGCTACTGATAGTGGAAGAGAGTAGTTATCATCATGACTTACTTTATATCCTAAATCTATTAAGCATCCTCTTAAGTTTTTACCATCACAGTTCATTGTAGTTAATTTATTTATAGCATCTTCTACTAAATGATTATTTTTTGTTTTAAATAAGTCATTGTACTTTTTAATTTCTTTATTTAATTCACTTAATTTTGATTTATAATAGTTTGTAAAATTAAATAAATATACATAATCATTTATTTGTTCTTTTGGAGTAGATGCTCCTCCTGTGAATCCTATTTTTAAGTCATCTGTATAATCGTTTTCTTTTATGTGATTATAAAACTCTATTAATTCTGAAAAGTAATATGTTTTACAAGACTTAGATACTATGTTATATAGTTCTTGTGTATTTGAACTATTTTTACCACCTATAACAAACATTATATCCATGTCTTTTGCTAATTCTTTTGATGAAGTTTGTATTAGTTTTTGAGCATTACATATAGTATTTGTAAATTCATAATTTATATTATTTTGGTTTAAATAATTAATTAAATCATTTACTTTTGTTTCGCTTGTTGTAGTTTGACATACTACATAGTATTTATCTTTATTATTTATTTCTTTGTAATCATTTTCATTTTCAACTAATATAGCTTCATTGTTACACCATCCATTTGTTCCGATTACTTCTGGATGGGACTTTTTACCTACAATAATTATTTTATAGCCCTCATTAAATTTTTCTTTTACTAGATTGTGTACTCTAATTACATTTTTACATGTAGCATCATAATAAGTTATACCTTTTTTATCAAGTAGGTCATAAGTACTTTTTGGTTCTCCATGAGCTCTTATAATTAGTATGTCATCTTTTGTTAAAATATTTAAATCTTCTATACAATGTATATCTTTTCTTCTTAAGTCTTCTATTACATATGGATTATGTAATATTTCTTTATAAATATATATTTTTTTATCTTTAAATTCACTCTTTAATTTATATGCTGTGTTTATAGCAGTTTGACTACCGTTACATGTAGCATAGTGTTTTGGAAAATATATCATTTTTATGCCTCCTTTAGTTATTATATCAAATTATTTGTTTATTGTATTTATATTATTTTTTTCTTTTGTTTGTGTTGTGAAATATCTGTTTTTTTGATAAAATAGGTCATAAGGAAGTGATAATATGAATTCTAATGAAACTACAGTAGTTAATACTGAACTTATTATTGATAAGAATGCTAAAAGTACATTACTTAAAATATGTGAAGATTTACAAGAAAGAGGATATAATCCAACTAAACAAATAGTTGCTTATTTAGTTAGTGGAGATCCTGGGTATATTTCTAGTTATAAGGAATGTAGAACTAGAATCTTAGAATTTAAAAGGGAAGATATACTAGAACTTATGCTAGTTAATTTTATATCAAAATGATATATTTAGGACTTGATTTAGGTAGTAAAACTCTTGGTGTAGCAATTAGTGATAGAACGGGTATAATTGCTAGTTCTTTGGATGTAATTAGATACTCTAATTATGAAGAATTATTAGATGAACTTGAGAAAATTGTTATATTAAGAAAAGTAGATGCATTTGTACTTGGTAATCCACTTAATTTAGATGGTAGTATATCTAAAAGAAGTGAAATTACTTTTGAGTTTAAAAAATTATTGGAAGAAAGATTTAATAAAGAGGTTTATCTTCAGGATGAGAGACTATCGACAGTTGAAGCTGAAAGAATGCTTATTAGTAATGATACTAAACGTAAAAATAGAAAGAAAGTAATTGATAAGATTGCTGCGACTATTATTTTACAAGGTTTTCTAGATAGGAGAAGTGTATGAAAAATAATTTTTTAAGTCTAAAAGATGAAAATGGTAATAAGAAAGATTATAGAATTCTTTTAAATATAGAAAGTGATAAGAATTTTGTTATTTATACTGATGAAACTAAGAATGAGAATGGAGATATTAAAGCATATATATCTACATATGAGTTAAGTAGTAAAGGGAATATGACTAAGTTTAAACCTGTTACTGATGAGAGTGAGTTTGATGATATAAGTAGAATACTTAATTCTTTATATAGAAAGAAAGGGAATTAATGAAGAAGTTTTTAATTTTTGTTTTTTTATTGTTTATAATTATATGTGCTTCTTTAGTGGGTACTTATTTTTATTGTATGAATTATTCTAAAGATAGTGATGAAAAGTTATCTTTTGAAGTTAATAGTGGGGAAACTTATAGTACGCTTGGAGCTAGATTAAAAGAAAATGATCTTATTAAATCTGAGCTTGTATATAAGATTTATCTTAAGTTAAATAATCCATCTAATTTAGAAGAAGGATTATATTATATAGGTGACTATGATGGAATAGAAGGTTTAATTAAAATATTTGAAAATGGTGCGATAAATAATGCTAAAACTATTAATGTTACTTTTGTTGAAGGTAAGAATATGAGATATATTGCTAAAACAATAAGTGAGAATTTTAATTATACTGAAAAAGAAGTATTTGATAAATTAAATGATAGTAAGTATTTAGATTCTTTAATTAAAGATTATTGGTTTTTAACTGATGAAATTAAGAATAAGAATATTTATTATAGTTTAGAGGGATACTTATATCCTGATACATATACTTTTTATGATAATGTAACTATTGAAGATATATTTAAGACTTTACTTGATAACTTTGGTAAGAAGTTAGAAAAATATAAAGAAGAAATTGAAAATAGTAAATATAGTCTACATGAAATGCTTACTTTAGCTTCTATTATTGAACAAGAAGCTGGAAATGCTAGTGATAGAAAAGGAGTAGCTGGTGTATTTTATAATAGACTTAATGATGGATGGAGTTTAGGTAGTGATGTTACTACTTATTATGCTGAAAAGATTGATAATTGGCTAAGAGACTTAAAGTTAAGTGAACTTAATGAATGTAATAGTTATAATACTAGAAGTACATGTATGGCTGGTAAATTACCTGTAAGTCCTATATGTAATCCAGGTATAGAAAGTATTGTTTCTGCTATAGAACCAAAAGAACATAAATATTATTATTTTGTAGCTGATAAAAATGGAAAAACTTATTTTAATAGAACTGATAGTGAACATGTAAGTACTGTTAATAGATTAAAGAGTGAAGGATTATGGATAGAATACGAAAGTTAATTTGTGAAATTAGAGATTATGGTATTAATAATGATGTACCTATTATGAGTGAAGAGACTATTGATGTAATTAATAAAATTATTAATGAAAATAATATTTCTTCTATTCTTGAGATAGGTACTGCTATTGGATACTCAACTATATGTTTTGCAAGCAATGATTGTGTTAAAAGAGTAGTAAGTATTGAACGAGATGATATTCGTGAAAATATAGCTATAAATAACGTAAAAGAAAGTAATTTATCTAATATTGAACTTATACATGGAGATGCATGTGAATTTGAAACTGATGAAAAGTTTGATTTAGTTATTATTGATGCAGCTAAAAGTCAAAATAAGAGATTTTTTAATAAATATAAGAATAATTTAACTCATGATGGAATAATAATTATAGATAATTTAGATTTCCATGGTTTTGTTGGTAGAAGTAGTGAAATTAAAAGTAGAAATTTAAGACAAATGGTTAGAAAGATTGAGAAATTTATTGAGTTTCTTGATACTAACGAAGAATATTCTTGTGAATATATAGAAGTAGGTGACAGATTAGGAGTATGCAAAAAGAAAAATTTATAATTATACCTAATAAAAAAGATTTATCTTTATATAAGTCATATGGATTTAATAATTTTATATTACCCTTAAAAGATTATTCTATTGGTTTTGATGTATATTTTGAATTAGAAGAGATAAATAATTTATCTAAAGATA
>JAZSKU010000056.1:0-1961 GCA_045535005.1 Bacilli bacterium | reverse complement strand
AAACATTTTTATCTTTAGAATAAATATATATATTATTTTCAATATCATTAATAATATCGTAATAACTTTTCTTATCATAAATAAAATCAGTATTAAAAGTATTAATATTATATCTATTATTAATTGATTCAAATAATAGATCATCAAAAGTATCAAATTCTTTTTTTATAAAAGTATTATCACCTAAAAAAAGAATATTTAATTTCTTATCACAATTATATATATAAATAAAATAAGAACTAAAAAGAGCAAATAAAAAAATAACGAGTATTTTTTTATATTTCATAAGTATTCACCTATTAAATATTACTCAGTTATTTCTATTTTAGCACCAACATTAGTTAATTTATTAACAACATCTTCATATCCTCTTAAAATAACATCGCTATTTTCTATTTCAGTAATACCTTCAGCGATAAGACCAGCAATTAATAAAGATGCTCCACCTCTTAAATCAGTAGCAATTACTTTAGTACCTTTTAATTTTCTAGGGCCTTTAATTTCTAACTTACTTAGAGATAAAATATTAGTAATTGCACCCATTCTATTTAAATCGTATGTATTTTGAAAACGATTTTCATATAAAGTTTCTTCTACTTTAGATATTCCATGTGCTTGAGTAAGTAAAGTTGTCATTGGTTGTTGTAAATCAGTTGGAAATCCTGGGAACACAAGAGTCTTAACATATGTAGGTTTAATATGTTCACATTTAGATATTGTAATAACATCATTATTAATTGTAAATTCTACACCTATTTCTTTTAACTTCATAAGTAAAGCTTCTATATGTTCTTTAATAACACCTTTAATTTTTAATTCTTTACCAAGTAAAGCTCCAATAATTACATAAGTTCCACTTTCAATTCTATCCGGGAAAACTTCTACAACACCATTATCTAAATCTTTAGTACCAACGATTTCAATTGTCTTAGTACCTGCACCACGTATTTTAGCGCCCATATTTATTAAGAAAGATGCTACATTAACAATTTCCGGTTCCATAGCAGCATTTTCAATAGTAGTTGTACCCTCTGCTCCTACAGCAGCAAGCATAATATTAATTGTTGCTCCTACACTTGGAAAGTCAAAATATATTTTCTTGCCTATTAATTTATCTGCGGTAATAGTATATCTATTTTTATTAATATCTACATTTGCACCTAATTGTTGGAAACCTTTAACATGAATATCTATTGGTCTAGCACCAATATTACATCCACCTGGGAATGATATTTCAACATTACCAAATCTAGCAAGTAAAGCTCCCATAAAATAATAAGAAGCTCTCATTTTAACACTTAATTCTTCAGGTATAGGATTATTTTGTAACTCTGAAGTATCAATAATTAAAGCATCGTTATCATGAGTAATCTTACAATTTAAAAGTTCCATAATTTTAATTAAATAATCTATATCATTTATAGCAGGAACATTATAGATAATACATTTCTTTTTTGCTAATATAGCTGCTGGTAATAAAGCAACAGCGCTATTTTTAGCCCCACTAATTTTAATTTCCCCACTTAATAGATTATTTCCATTTATAGTAATCTTTGACATAAATTCACCTATGCCTTTCTAATACTAATATACTATTAAATAAAGATTTAATCAATGAATTAGACATTCGTTTACAATTAAAAGAACTTTTCAAAAATATCAAAAACTCTAGAATTATACTTATTATTTTCATTATTATAATCAATCATACATAAAGATGGATATAACATACACCAGAAATTATCTCCCTTAGCATCTCCTATTTCAATCACTAAAGATTCATATTTACCTTCAGGATAAATAATACCATTATACTCTTTTTTAGGAAACTCATTCATACCATAAATAATATTATAACTGTAATTATAATTTTCTTCTTTAAACACATTATCTATTTCATTAGATATATTTTCAATGTTAGAATATATACTCTTTCTTACTATATTAGGGTCATCACTATC
>JAZSKU010000008.1:0-2709 GCA_045535005.1 Bacilli bacterium | reverse complement strand
CTTCTTGCGATACTTATAAAATCATATTTAAATTCTTTATCTAAAGTATTTGTGTTTATTTTAATAATAAAGTCTATTATATTTTTTATAAGTAATATATCTACACTATTATTTAATTTACCATCTTTTAATATAGTAAGTGGTATATCTAAATATTCAAATATTTTTTTAAAGTCATCAAAGTATTTACTTCTATCTAATATAATTACAAAGTCATTATAAGTAGCTTTTCTTAACTTATTAGTTTCTTTATCAAATACTTGTAAGTTGTTATTTAGTTTCTCTTTTATATCTTTTGCGATTGTGAATATTTCTGTTTCGATTGATGTAAATTCTGAATCTTTATCCATTTTGTATTCTAAAACATCTAAATCATAATTAAAATCTTTTTCTTTTTCTAAGTCGTATGCTGTATTACCATATACCATTTCATGTGTACTTTTATAATCAGCTCCACCTAGATTATCATCCATTATTAAATCAAATATTTTATTTATGTTATCAAGTACTTCTTCTCTTGATCTAAAGTTCTTTATTAAATCTATTTTATAACCATCTATACCTTTAGAATAGTTATCATATTTTTCTTTAAATATTAATGGATTAGAACCTCTAAATCGATATATAGATTGTTTTATATCTCCGACCATATACACATTATTATTACTTATTAATTTAATAAATGTTTCTTGTACATCATTAGTATCTTGATATTCATCAATCATTATTTCTTTAAAGAAATATTTTAATTCATTTCGTATACTTTCATTTTCACTAACTACTTTAATTGCTAAAAAAGCTATATCTGTGAATGTATATATATTATTTTCTTTTTTATAAGTTGATACTTTATCTAAATATCTTTCTATAACATTTAATATTGTTATTATATTTCTTTTTGATTTTAATATATCATCTACAATATTAACTTTATTACCAAAAGATGTGTATGTTAGTAAGTTGTCTATAACTTTCTTTAGATTATCTTTAGCTTGTTTTTGTTCATCAGAGCTTCCTCTTGGTACTGATGGTAGTTGTACTTTAGTATATAAACTAAATGTATCTATGTCTGAAGACATTATTCCTTCTAAAGAAGCTCTCACTTTATCAATATAGTCTGAGTCAAAGTAAAAACCAAGATTCTCTACTTCTAGAGATACTATTTTTTTCTTTTCTGATATTAGTTTTTCATATTCATTTAAGATACTATTTATATTTTGTTCTTCATAGAATTTATTTTTTACGAAATCTATATACTCTTCTTTATCTATAAAATCACTTATTTTATCTGCGATTTTAGATATATTTTCTCTTAAGACTTTATCACTTTTTATACAATAAGTGTTAATAAGTTGTTTAAAGTCTTCATTATCTTCTTTATATAATTCTTCAAATGTTTCATCTAATATTCTTTTCTTTTGTATTTTAACAATTGATTCATCTGTTAGCGATACTTCTTTTGGTATATTAAGTATATAATGATACTTTTTAACAATTGATAGAGCAAATGAGTCAAATGTTGTTATATAAGAAGAATTTATAAGATTCAATTCATTTTTTAAGTCTTCTCTTTCTGTTATTTTCTTTCTTATTCTGTTTTTCATTTCGTCTGCGGCAGCTCTTGTAAATGTTAATATTAATAGTTCATTAACATGAATACCATTTAATATTTTGTTAATAACTCTTTCTGATAAAACTGCTGTTTTACCACTACCTGCTCCAGCACTAACTATTATATTAGAGTTAGATTTTTCAATTGCTTCTTGTTGTTCTACTGTCCATCTTGGCATTATTCTACCTCCTCTAATATATTTTTTATTTCTTTTAGTTTCATTATATCTTTTGGTTTCATGTAACATATATCTTTATATTTACAGAAACTACATCCGATATTTTTACCATTTATTTCTTTTGGATTTATATCAAATTTAGCATCTAATATATTTTTTGATGCTTCATTTATTTTATCTTCTACTTTATTTGAAATAAATGCTATTTGTTCATCACTTATTACTTTAGAATATGCATAGAAACCATTAGATGACATTCTCATACTTTTAATCAAATTAGAGTCAGCATAACTATTATCAACTTTCTCTAATATATATTCATCACTATTTGAGTATCCTTGTAATTTTAAGCTATTTATTCTCTCTTCTATATCAGTAGAATTATTTAATATCTTTTGTAAGTAGAATCCACCTATTTTAACATTTTTAAAATCAGGATCATTCTTAGCCAAATAAATATATACTGGAAGTTGCATTTCTAAACCATGTTCAATATTATTTATATTTAAATTAGGATTACCTGTTTTATAATCTATTATTGCGATAATAGTTTGGCCATTAAATTCATCATATAATATTTTATCTATAAAACCTTTAAACTTTACATTTAAATTCTCATTAATGTTTATAATTACTTCTTTTTCATACATGGTTTTACTAAGTGATGTGTATTTTAATTGATTTTTAATTGTATCTATTATTAAATAAAGTTCTTCTTTTAATTTAGATAAAAAGAATTTATCAGTTTCTGAAAACTCATATGTAGTATTATTTATTTCTTCTTTCCACAAAGATTCTATATCATCATTTTCAAAACATTTAGATAATATATTATGAAATATAGTACCTATTGTCATTTCAAAAGTATCTTCTCTTTTACTTATTTTTAATACATAATCTAAATAATATTTAAAAGAAC
>JAZSKU010000040.1:0-2825 GCA_045535005.1 Bacilli bacterium | reverse complement strand
ATTCTTTTAATGTTATTTTTCGATTTGTTTTATACTCTATTAAGTGTGTCTCATTTAAAATGCTATCTGGTAGATTTTTATTATTTATTTGTGCAATATATTCAAAGAATTTTATACATGACAAGTAGTATGTATCATGTACATTTTCTTTTATCACAGAATTAACATTAGTGGTAATTTGAAGGTTATTTTTAACGCACCAACTTATATAATTTGTAAGAAGAAATTCAAGAATTCTACCTGAATAGTTTTTAGTTAGATACTTTAAATTCTTCTCTATTCCTCTCTCTGAGTAAGAGAGACAAAACTTCTCCCAACTAGCAACGTAACAATATGGTGATAATGAATTAATTACTATGTTAGCATCATTATTAAGTCCCTTTCTATACATTCCCCATGCATAACTATTTTGTATTTCAGCTAATGCATAATTATAAAAAGGAATAGACAGACTATCTTTTCTTGTATTTAGCAAAGATAATTTTACGTCTCTCTTGCTTTTATGGTATTTGATATATTCATCTGTTTTTTTATCATCGATAGCAACATATGGGTCATAATTACTATGTGAGTCTGCCAGAAAATTATAGTTACTCTCGTTTTTGCCAGAAGCAATAAGTTTATATAATATGTACCCATTATCAGTTCTTACTTTATTTGGAGTAAAAGTAATAGAATCTCCTGCAGTAATGAAAAGAGGTTGAAAAAAAGCATGCTTATCTTGATTAATAATAAAGCAAACCAAAAAACTATCTACCTGTAGTTCTATTTCTGTTCCTGTTGCTATTATAAGTGGTTCTGTTTGTTCAATAGGCACATCAGAAATATTTCCAAAATATGTTCTTTGTAAAGTACACTTTTTAAAAAGTCCTTCTGGATCATCTATCTTTATTGATACATTATTAGCATAAGAAAAACTAGTTGCCAATACGTAAAGTAAAACCAATAATAAGTTACGATTTAAGTTTAATTGTTTTTTCATAGTTTTCATGGTTGGAAATTTGTTTGTTTTTATTTAGTAACGTTATTATGGGAGAGATTATTGCCTATTTCTGAAAAATAAAGCTTAAAAGGAATCCCTATAGCGTCATGCTGTTTTAACATAAAATTAAATGCTTCATCAGAAACATAATAATGGTGACCTTTAATATTATTAATGGTACTATTCCAACTAATATATGGAGACCACTTATTGCAAGTAATGTAAATGTATGTAATAGAGGAATCTTTCTTATTTTCGTTTATATTTATATCATACATACATGGTCCACATCTAGTCCCCCAAAAATCTATTATAACTTTTTTCCCTTTGTGATTTTCTAAAATGGCACTTAATAGGTTCTCGTTTTGAACAAGTGGCGTCTCCTCTACATACACACCATTTTGTTGACGTTTATTAGATTGCAATGCTTGTTCATAATAATATCTATAGACAGAAATGCAAAAATCATCGTTTATAAAATCTGCATCATTTTCATTTGCTGAATGCCATTGATTTTTATTGTTTTCTTGTACTAATTGAGTAAGTTGTGATAAACTAGTAAGATTTTTACCATATTGTGTACTTGTGTCTGATAAATCTAAAGCATATACTTCACTTTGGTAAAAGAAAGGCATAAGCTCATCGTTAAAGTCTAGCTTTTTTATAATCTCGTTTAAGTTAAATATATCTAAGTGCAAACTATCAGGATTATTAGCAGTTTGATACCAATTATATAGGTAGAAACATTCAAATATTTCATGCTTAGCTAATTCTATACGTAGGTTTCTCTGAAATTCTGAAGAATTGTCTATTAGAGTGGAGCAAATAGAATCATATAACACTTTTATCTTTTGCTCTGCAAGATCCTTTGATGGTTGAGATAAAATTTCTAGATATAAAAGTAGATTCTCTTTACAACGTATTCTACTATACAAGCGATTAAAATTATGTAAATCATTATTTGTTGTAATAAACTCATTACCGTTGTTATATGCTTCTATATCAATCCAAATTTCATTATCTGTACAAGGGTGTACGAAAAATGAAATACTATTATGCAGACTATTCTCAGATATTGAGACACGACTTGTACCAACTTGTTCCCTGCTAATTTCAAGAATACTATCTTTAAATGTGGTATAATGTGTTAATATATTCCATCCGTAATTACAGGTAGTTATCTCAATTAAATCATCTGGGATACTATCTGCATTTACATAATGAACTTTTAACGATGTTATACCGATTTCTTCTTTAAATGTAGGAAAGTTCGTTTCCTGAACATTATCTCGTAATGTACAAGATGAAATCAAGGTAGCACACAAAACACAAAGAATAAATGTAAGTTTTTTCATAGTTTATTTTTGGTTTTTAGTGTAATTCTTCTATACGAGTGGCTTGTGCATGTATTAACTTACCTTCTTTACTTACCAATATATAGTGCGGTATTGGTCTTAAATTAATGTATTTACATAAAGGAGATTTATTACCATCAACTATTAAATAATTAGGATAATCTCCTATCTCATCATCTTCTACCGCTTTTCTCCATTTCTGCTCATCTGCATCTATAGAGAAAAAAACTAGTTGCATCTGTTTGTTTTTTAGAATATCTTTCCCTTCCTTGGCTTCTCTAATTACCCATCTACAACCACTACACCAACTAGCCCAAGAATCTATATAACATAATTCGTTTGTTTGGTCAGCAAAGAATTCTTTTAATGTTATTTTTCGATTTGTTTTATACTCTATTAAGTGTGTCTCATTTAAAATGCTATCTGGTAGATTTTTATTATTTATTTGTGCAATATATTCAAAGAATTTTATACATGACAAGTAGTAT
>JAZSKU010000110.1:0-2089 GCA_045535005.1 Bacilli bacterium | reverse complement strand
ATATGAAGAAAATTAGTTTTGTACTGTTATTTTTAATAAGTCTAGTTTGCCTTACAGGATGTTATAAACAGGAAAAATATGAATTTCAAGAAGGAAGATATGCATATAATGGAGAAAAAGTGAATTTCTATGAGGATATTATTATTAGTAATGTATTTGTAGATTTGGAATTATCAACTGATATGAATAAAAATTTAATAACTAATCGTAAAACTAATACAAATTATAATATTAATTTTATAATAGTTACTAGTGATGGTTTAACTCATAATTGTGATTTTACTTTAGGTGGTAAAAATGGTTTAGTTGGTGATCAAGTTGATAGATACCATGCTGAATTAAATATTTCAGAAATTTTAGGTAAAGAAAACGCAGTTCTTATATTAGTACTAGAATTTAGAAATCCAGATTATTACAGTGATAGCACAAAGACTAATGCAACTGAAGTTAGGATTCAATTAAAATATTTTAGAATTGGAGAAGAATATATTGATTCTACTTTATATGATTTTCCAAATAAATTATATTACATTGAAGGAACTCAGGATAGTCACAATTATATTAATGGTTTATGTGATTGTGGTGAATTCGATAGTGTTTGGTTAAATGAAAACTTTAGATTATCAGATGAACAAATATTATTTAAAGGTAGTATAGATGATGAGTTTAATTGTGATGTCATTCTTTTGACCTTAAAACATACCACAACATATATTGAATTATCAAAAAAGCATTTCAAATTAGATGAAATAACTGAAGTAGTATATATAAGTTCAACGCCCCCAAGTCATTTCTATGAACCTGGTAATGAAGACAAGTTAAATAATTTTCATCAAATTGTATTTTTATATGTTGATGTTGAAACAAAAGAAGAGATTATTGAATTAATAATAGAATTAGAAAAGTTACCATTTATTAGAAGTGCGGAACCTAATTATATTGAATATCCATGTTAATTATTTTAAAAAGACCAATAAAGCTAATATTAGCCTTAATGGTCTTTTACTTTACTAGAATATTTACTATCTTTCCTATGTGCCTTACCATATTCATCGTATAATACATTAGAACGACGCTTAATTTCTTGTATTACTTGTTCAAATTGTTCAGCACTTATAATTGCTGGATGATTATTTACAACTTGATACTTAGGGTTATAGAGATTTGGAATATTTTCTATGAATCCTTTATTGTTAATTTCGTTAATGGTTTTAAGAAGAATTACATTTCCTGCATATTTTTCATTCTTAAGCATTTTCTCAATGGTGCGTTTTGACCATTGTGGAAGACCTGTAGGAGATGGGATTTTCAGATTATATAAATAGTCAATGATGCCAATAATACTATAACCTTCTAAATACTTGTCAAATATCATTTTTACCACATTAGCTTCTTGATGATTAATAACTAGTTCACCTATATCATCTTTCTTATAACCATAACAAGGTTTAGTGTAAAGTGGTGATGTACCATTTCTAATTTGTTCACGAATTGCCCAAGTGATATTTTCATGTCTTTCTTTTACTTGTCCTTCAGCAACAGCAGTTGCAACAGTTATATAGACTCTAGTTGATGGATCATCAGAACACATTTGTTCGGATTCAAAATAAATACGAATACCTAGATCAACTAATGTTTGAAGTGTAGTAAGAACATCAATTGTGTTTCTTCCAAACCTACTAACACTTTTAGTAATAATGATATCAAGTTGTTTTGCTTTGCACATATCAGTCATTCTATTGAATTCTTCACGTTTAGTAGTCATGCCAGATTTATAATCCATAAAGATATCAGTAAGAGTCCACTTTGGATTATTATTAATCACTTGAATTAAACCATTCACTTGATTAGACATAGACCTAAGTTGTTCAACTTTAGTAGAACTAACACGAGCATATATTCCAACACAGTATTTTTCCTTTTCAACACCTGGGATTATAGTAACATTTGACATATTAAACACTTCCTTTATAATATTATATCAAAAGAAGAAATAATATGCAAATAGCCTACTTAAAATAACCTACTACACACATTTTTTGAAATCTATAGGTCTTCTGAAAAGATGATCTATTTTTTATTTTTATAG
>JAZSKU010000087.1:0-16642 GCA_045535005.1 Bacilli bacterium | reverse complement strand
AATAATATATTATATTTACAAACATATAAAAGTAAAAGAAATTTAGGAAATGATATACTTTATATAATTAATAATAAAGGTATAGTTAGAAAACAACAAGGAAACTATAAAACTATAGAAGATGATAATGGTAATATTTTATACTTCTTTGATGTAGTTTATGCGAATAATACTCTTGCTATTCATTATTATGATAGTGACTTATATGAATATTATGTATATACTACTCCTACACTATCTGATTTAAATAGTTATGAAGAAATAGATAAATTAATGAATGGTAAATATCATGAAATAGAATTTAAGTTTAAAGATGGAACTAGTAATACTATTTATATTGATTTATTTAATTCTCGTGAAATAAGTTTAATGGATTTAAAATATAAATATTTTGAGAATGGTTATGGTTTTGTTCTAAATGATGGTAAGTTAGATATTTATAAAGAAAAGGAATTACTTCAAAGTTTTGATAATGTTGAATATTATCTTGGTGGATATATGTTCTCTAGTGGTAATAAGATATTCAAGGTTGAATTTAAAAAAGACTCTAATTAAGAGTCTTTTTGTTTGTGTGTTTTATATACATTTTTTTAAGTGTTTTTTTATTTAGTATGATTTCCCCTTCTTCATATAGTTTAGTGAATACTTCTTCTAAAAATGCTTTTAAATTATCATTTAATACGTAATGATCTTTACCTTTCATAAAGTAATCATATGGCATTTTATTATTATAGTTCTTTTTGTTATATACTTTTGTAGCAGCTATTCTATCACATATCATTTCAAGCATATATTTAAATGGTATTATTGGCATACTTAATCTTGCTGTATTATCATACCAATATTCAAAATGATGTTTATTTCTACCTTTATGATGTAACCATGCTTTTGAGTATCCTATATCTTGTTTACATGTCTTTAATGGACTTACTTTACCATCTGTATAATATTTAATTGATTCAGACATTTCTGTATATGAATACTTTGATAAATCATGCATAAGTCCTCTAAATGGAATACCTACTTTAACACATAACTTAAATACTTCGAATCTATGTACATTTACTGTATGAAGATGAGAAAAGAATTTTTTCATATTATCACCTTTTTAATTATAACATAAAAAAATATCAATATTATTGATATTTTTGCATTTGTTTCATTAATTGATTTACTTGTTTTTGACTAGGTTGTCTTCCCATACCTCTCATTAATGATTTAATCATTTCTTCACTAACTGGTGGGTTTTCTTTTAATTGTTTTTGCATTAATTTTTTAGAAATTAAGAATCCAGCAACTAGTCCTACTACTAAACCTATTAAAATATATAATATATCCATTAACATATTTAATCACTCCTTAAACTTATTTTATCATAATAATTAGATAATATGCAATACATGTTATTTTGCTTCATACCATGTTTTTCCGTAGTCTATTTCTACTTTTAATGGTACTTTTAATGTATATGCTTTTTCCATAGTATTTTTAACTAATTCTTTTATAGTTTCTAATTCACTTTCAGGTACTTCAAATATTAATTCATCGTGTACTTGAAGTAACATTTTAGTTTGATAATTATTAGTTTTTAACTCTTTATATAGATTGATCATAGCTATTTTAAGAATATCTGCAGCGCTTCCTTGTATTGGTGTATTCATAGCCATTCTTTCACCTGTACTTCTAATTAAATAGTTTGTGTTTTTAATTTCTTCAATTTCACGCTTTCTATTCATTATTGTTCTTACATAACCAGTTTCTTTTGTTTTAGCTACGATATCTTTCATATATGTATCTACTTCTGGATATAAACTTAAATATTTATCTATATATTTTTTAGCTTCAAATGGACTTATATCTAAGTTTTCACCTAATCCGAAACCGCTTATTCCATATACTATACCAAATATTACTGCTTTAGCTGTTCTTCTTTGATTCTTAGTTACATCTTCACTTCTTATATCAAATATATCACTTGCTACTTTAGTATGTATATCTTCATCATTAATAAATGCGTTTTGTAAAGAAGCTGAGTCACTTATATGTGATAATACTCTAAGTTCTATTTGAGAGTAATCACTTGATAAAAGATAAGAGTTATCTTCTGGAATAAATGCTTTTCTTATTTTTCTTCCTTCTTCACTTCTTACTGGTATATTTTGTAAGTTTGGTTCTACTGAAGATAATCTTCCTGTTCGAGTACCTGTTTGTTTATATATAGTATGAATTTTACCATCTTCAAGTACAAAGTTATTAAATGCTTCTAAATATGTACTATAAAGTTTAGTAAGATTTCTATACTCTAATATTTCATTTATTATTGGATGTATATCTTTATACTTAATTAATACATCATGTGCTGTTGAGGTAGCATTTTTACCTCTTCCTTTTGGTAAATTTAATTTATCATAAAGTATTTCTCCTAGTTGTTTTGGACTACTTATATTAAATTCACATCCAGCGTAATTATATATTGTATGTGTTATATTATCTATTTTAATTTTTATTTCTTCCTTTAATTCATCTATAACACTTGTATCTACTTTAATACCATTTAATTCCATATCAGATAATACTTCTATTAGAGGGTGCTCTATATCATAATATAAGTCATATACTTCCTCTTTAGTTAGTTTACTATTTATATCATCTTTTATATCATATAAGAATTTTGCTTTTTTAGATATTGCTTCTATAATATCTTTCTCTTCCATTTTATTTTTTTGATTTATTATATCTTCATAATATGGAATATCAATATCATATGTTCTTGCTAAATAAGCTATATCATCTTTAATGTTGTAATTAAGGACATATGAAGTAATCATAGCATCTATAGTAGAATTATGAGTAATACCTAGTTTTGATAATGCTACGATGTTCTTTTTATAGTCAAATGTTATTATAGATGAAGTAAATAATTCATTATTTAGTTTTATAGCATCTGGATTAAAATAATATATAGTTTCTCCATCATATATAGAAGCACCAATAATATTACTTCTGTGATAATTAGTATTATCAAGTTCTATATATATACTTTTTGGAGTAATATCCACTTTATCTTTAACTACTGTTATATTTAGTTTTTCTTCAGGACGGTGTGGTTCTTTAATATTTTTTAAGAATGAATTAAATTCTAATTCTTTATATTTCTCTATTAGTTTTTCTGTATCAGGTCCATTATACTTAATACTTTCAAATGTATAATCAAAATCTATTGTTTTATATATAGTAGCTAATTTATATGAAAAATATGCATTTTCTTTATCTGCTTCTAATTTTTCTTTTAATTTTCCTTTTATTTCATCAATGTGATTATATACTCCATCTAATGTATCATATTTTTGTAATAGAGAAATAGCTGTTTTCTCACCTATTCCTTTAACACCTGGGATATTGTCTGATGGGTCTCCCATAAGACTTTTTAGATCTATCATTCTAATTGGTTTTATACCATATGTTTCTTCAAATGTTTTTTCATCCATAAGAATATAATCTTTTTGTTTTAATAGTTTTACATTTACTTCATCGCTTATTAATTGTAATAAGTCTTTATCACTACTTATTATTGTAGCGTTATATTCTTTGTCTTCATCAGCCATTCTTGCGAATGTTCCTATAATGTCATCAGCTTCATAATTATCGCATTCTATGTATTTAATACCCATTAAATCACATATTTCTTTAGCTACTGGAAATTGTATTTTTAAATCATTTGGTGTTTCGATTCGACCATCTTTATAATTATCATACATTTCTTGTCTAAAGTTTTTACCTTTATCGAATGCTATCATTACGTATTCAGGATTTTCTTCATTTAATATTTTATTTATCATATTGATGAAACCAAATAATGCATTTGTTGGAAATCCTTTTGAATTAGTCATTAAGTTTCCATTATATGCTGTTGCATAATAACTTCTAAAAAGTAAGTTGTTTCCATCAATTAAAATAGCTCTTTTTTTCATTATCTCACCTATTAATATTTTACTATAATTTTATTTATATTTATAGTTTTTCCTTAAAAAAATTATTTATTAAAAAAGAATATATTATTCAACATATTCTTTTTTTATGTTTTTATCAATTATACATGTTACTTCAGATGGTGCGGTATGTAAGTATTCTGCGATATCCATAACATCAACTGAACTATTTATTAGATATACTTCATCATATAGTTTTACGTTTTCATCTACGCTTACAAATATATTACACATGCATATATTTCCAACTATATTATATTTTTTATCATTTATGTATACTCCTCTTCCTTTGTTGGCTTTTACAATGCCTGCTTCATATCCTATTGGTAATACTGCGATTCTTTCTGTATCTTTTACTTCATGAGCAGCATCATATCCAACTGTGTCCCCATCAGTTAAATTCCTTAATTTAACTACATTTGTTTTTAATTTATATACACTGTGATAGTTTTCGTCATATGTAAGACCATATAAAAGGTCTCCAATACGAATACCATTAGTATATTCAAATTTTTCATAGAATAGTAATCCTTCACTATTCATTATATGTCTTAATTTAATAGATTTATAATCAATACTATCACATACTTCGTTATACATTTTTATTTGATTTTTAACTATATCTTCATTAGATGCATAATATAAATGTGTATAAAGTCCTTCTACTTCAATATTATTTTCATTTGAATAATTAATTATTTCTTTTATTACATTTATATCTTTAGTACCAAATCTATTCATACCAGTATTTACTTTGATATGTATTTTTAGATTTTCTTTATTACTTAATTCTTTTAAGTAATCTAAATCATCTATTGTAATACTTATATTATTATTAATAGCTGTATCTATATCAGTTGGTAATATTGGAGTAAGTATTAATATACCTTTATTTGTATATTTTCTTACTTCTAGTGCTTCATTAATATTACCTACTGCGAAAAAGTTTATACCACTTTTTTCCATAGTCTCTATTACTTTATAATATCCACAACCATATGCATTTGATTTAACTACTCCTATATAATATTCATAGTTATTATATTTTGTTTTTATATGGTTTATATTTTCACTAATAGATTTTAAGTTTATTTGAAATATATTACCATTTGACATTTTTTATTTCTTCTCCTAAAATTTCTTTTACTTGATCTAAGTAATTCATTATAGCACCATCATCATGCATTAAATAATATTGATAGTTTGTATAACATGGATATGGATTAACTTCTATTATTTCTACTCCATCTGGATTAATTGCTATATCCCATCCAATATATCTAATATTTGGTATTATTTTAGCTGCTTTAACTGCTAATTC
This sequence comes from Bacilli bacterium, assembly GCA_045535005.1. GTDB lineage: Bacteria > Bacillota_I > Bacilli_A > RF39 > UBA660 > CAG-1000. Next base: position 11,332 of record JAZSKU010000087.1, on the reverse strand, counting down.
TACTGCTTCTTTAACATATGGTACTTTTATACCTTCAAACTTAAAGTCTGTAACTGGATGTGTTGGGAATACATTTAAGTCATCATCAACCATTCTAGAAATTAAGTTTCCATCTTCATCTAATCTACCTTGAATATCGTGACTACTTATTGTATCTGTAAGACCATCATTTATTCTAAGTACTCTTTCTATTACATGAACTTCATTATCTTTTAATAATGTAACTACTCTAATATTATTAACAGCAAATTTATTAATATCATTCATTACTTTATGTTGACGAATTTCATCTTCAACTAAATATTGTCTCTTTTTGATTAAATCTTTGTATAGTTTTTCTAAATCTTTGATTTCTTCAACTTTGATTTTCTTAACTCCATCTCCACCAAATCCATCTACTAATTTAGCAAATACATTCTTTTTACCTTTTAAGAACTTTTTGAATTCTTCTATACTAGTTACTCTTAAGTCTACATATTCTCTTTTTACATATTCATGGAATATTTTATTACATACTATTTTATCATCCATAGTAACTCTATATTTAATTGGATTTAAGTATGCTAAAAGTTTTCTATAGTTTTCTCCTGTAAATAATCTTTTTCTATCTTTATCTTTTAAATTTACTACATTACATTTCATGTAATCTACATATCCCATTTTATATTTAAATGCACATGAAGCAAAATCTAATTTTACTTTTAAAGCTGATTTATTATTTAATTTTGCTTCTCTTTTTAATACTTCATTCATTCTTTTAAATTGAATACTTTTGATTCTATTAATCATATATGATGCTTTTGACATATACATTCACCTCTTTCACAATTTTATCATATTATCGCTTATTTTTAAAGAAAACGTGTATATTTTACATATTAAAAGAAGTAATTAAATAATTACTTCTTTACTTATTATATCTTTATAAGAAATTATTATATCTATGTTTTTATCTATTGCTTCTCTATTAACTCTATATGCTTCTTCATAAGTGTTGTCTTTATCACTTATGTGTACTAAGAATATATGTTTTGTATTTTCTCCGATAAAGTGACATAAATATTTAGCACAATCTTCATTTGATAAGTGACCCGTGTCTCCGATATTTCTTAGTTTAGTTTTTTGGTCTTTAGTACCATTCATTTCCATTTCTACATTATGATTACTTTCCATTAAATAGATTGTTTTATTTTTAAGTAGATTGTGGTATTTTGAATGGATCATACCTGTATCTGCCATATAAGCAATTGATATGTTATTATGTTCAAATACGAAACCAAATCCTTTTTTATCATGTGATATAGGTACTTTAGTAAAATTAATACCATTTATATTATCTAACTCATCAAAGAATATATAATCCTTTATATAATCTTTTTTATTGTATTCATTAAATGTTTCTTTTGATATATATATTTTAGTTTTATATATTCTATTGAATGAATGTATTGATTTTACATGATCACTATGTGCGTGTGTTACGATTATGAAATCTATTTCACTTGGATCAACATTTATTTCATATAACTTACTTTTCATTAATGCGAATGTAAGTCCTGCATCTATTAGAAATTTTGTATTATTTATTTCTATAAATGTTGAGTTACCACTACTACTACTTGATAATACTACTACTCTCATGTGTCACCTATAGATCAAATAGACTTAATTGTGAACTTTCTGGCATACCTTTAAATACACCAAGTGTTCTTAATTTATCTATAAGAGTTTGAGAAACTTTACATCTATTTTGGAAGTCTTCTATACTAATAAACTTATGTTTTTTAGCTTCGCTTTCTATATTTTTAGCAACTGTTTCTCCAAGGCCATCTATTGTAATGAATGGTGGGACTAATGTTCCATCTTCTTTTACATCGAATGTTGTACCTTTACTTTCGTATAAATCAAATGGTTGAATTTTTATTTTTCTTGCTGCCATTTCAAGAGCAACATTTAAACATTCTTGTACTCCATTTTCTTTATTAGTAGCTTCGTAACCTTTATTTTTAATTTCTATAATTCTATCTTTTATAGCGTCATATCCTTTTATCATTGATTCTATATCAAAGTCTGTTGCTTTAGTTGAGAACCATGATGCATAGAAATATGAAGGCATATGTACTTTATACCATGCTATTCTAAATGCACTTATAACATATGCTGCTGCATGTGCTTTAGGGAACATGTATTTTATTTTTTGACATGAATCTATAAACCAACTTTCAATTCCTGCTTCTTCCATTGTTTGTCTATGTTCTTCCCAAGCTTCTTTATCTTTTGATGCTTTTCCTTTACGAACAAATTCCATTATTTTGAATGCTTTTATAGGTTTTACACCTTTATACATTAAGTAAACCATAATATCATCACGACATCCGATTACTTCTTTAAATGGAACTATGTTATTCTTGATTAAGTCTTGAGCGTTTCCTAACCATACATCTGTTCCATGTGATAAACCAGATATTTTTATAAGTTCTGCGAATGTTGTTGGTTTTGTTTCGGATACCATACCTATTGTAAATGGGGTACCAAACTCTGGTATTCCAAGAGTACCTGTAGGACACATTATTTCTTCATTTGTGACACCAAGTACTTCAGTAGATGTAAATATACTCATTGTATCTTTATCATCAAGTGGTACGGCTAAAACATCTGTTTTACTAAGGTCTTGTATCATTCTAAGTTGTGTTGGATCTGAGTGACCTAAAATATCTAATTTAAGTAAGTTTGAATCTATTGCATGGTAATCAAAGTGTGTTGTTCTCCATGGTGATGATGTATCATCTGCTGGGAATTGGAATGGTGTGAAATCTGATACTTCCATGTAATCTGGAACAACTACTATACCACCTGGGTGTTGTCCAGTAGTTCTTTTAACTCCTGTACATCCAAGAGCAAGTCTTTCTATTTCGCAACTTCTTTTATCAAAGATTCCTTTATCTTCAAAATAACCACGAACAAATCCATATGCTGTTTTTTCTGCTACTGTACCTATTGTTCCTGCTCTATATACATTATCTACTCCAAATAATACTTTTGTATATTCATGAGCTGATGCTTGATTTAAATCTGAGAAGTTAAGGTCTATATCTGGTACTTTATCTGCATTGAAACCTAAGAATGTCGCAAATGGCATATCTTGTCCATCTTTTTTCATTAATTCTCCACAATGAGGACATTTCATATCAGGAAGATCAAATCCACTTGAATATGTTGCACCAAGAGCATTTCCATCTTCATCATTAAATATACTATGACGACAATTTAAACATCTATAATGTGCAGCAAGTGGGTTTACTTCTGTTATACCCATCATTGTAGCTACAAAACTACTACCTACTGAACCACGGGAACCAACTAAGTATCCTTCATCGTTTGAGTGTTTAACAAGTCTTTGAGATATTAAATATATTGGATCGAATCCACCACCGATGATACCACCAAGTTCTTTTTTAACTTTTTTCTTAACGGCTTCATCTGTCATTTCTCCGTCTTCTTCTGTCCATTTATTTTTAACGTATTCAGCAACTATTTCTTTTACTTTATCAAAACCAGCAAGTACTGTTTCATGAAGATATTTAAATGTAACACTTTCTAGTTCTTCATCTGTTATATTTGGATTTTCGTTTTTAATTTTATTATTCCAATAATTAAATACTACATCTCCATATAACTCTTTTGAAATTCTTTCTTCTATATTATGTGGTAATGGATCTCCATACCAATCTTTTGCTTTTGTATATACTAAGTCTGTAACTACGCTTGGACAATCTAAATAACTATTACCATCATCTGATTTAACTCTTGGTGAGAATGGTATACCTTTAGTATCTATAATTACTTCGAATTCTCCTACCATATCACATATTTTATTTGTATTTTCAATAACTATTTTATTTCTTAATTCTTCATCAATAAAATCAAAATCATTTAACATTTCGTTTGTGGTTCTAAAGTGTTGTGATGGAATACTCTTAATATCATTTTTAGCAAGTGGGTGTCTACCACCACCAGGTACTTTTTGATTTACTATGATTTCTCTATATATTTTATCTTCTCTAGTAAAATGATGTACATCTCCTGTTGCTACACATAGTTTTCCACTTGATTCTACTGCTTCTACTATTTTCTTAATATGATTTTTTAATTCAAATATATTAGCGAAGTCACCTAGTTGAATTAAGTGATCATATACTTCCGGAGGTTGTACTTCTACATAATCATAGAAATTAATTATGTTAGTAAGTTCTTCTCCATCTTTACTTCTTGCTTCTATAAATACTTCTGATTCATAACAACCACTTCCGATTAATAAACCATCTCTTAATTCATTTAATTTACTTCTTAAGATTCTTGGTGTTTTATGAAAATATGTTGTATTTGAAAGACTTATTATCTTAAATAAGTTTTTAAGTCCTTCTCTATTTAAAGCTAGAGCATTAAAGTGATATGTTCTACCAAATTTATGTATTTCATCTTTTGAAACTAGGTTATCTAAATCACTTATTTTACTATAGTTTTGTGACATTAATTTTTTAGTCATTTTATAGAATACTATTGCAGTTGCTTCTGCATCGTAATCTGCTCTATGGTGATTTTCTTCATCAAATGGAACGCTATATCTTTTAACAAGTGCTGATAAGCTATGTCTTGCATAACCTTGATCTAATGCACGAGATAATTCTAATGTATCTATAACACAGTTTTTAAATTCACCTAAGTTATATTTCTTCATTGCCATTTCAATAAATGAAATATCAAATTTAGCGTTATGAGCAACCATTGGACAATTTCCTGTCCATTCCATGAATCTTTTTGTTACTGTACATTCATCGTCTGCATCTTTAACCATTTCATCTGTAATTAAAGTTAATTCTGTTATTTTATCAGGTATATGTCTTCCTGGATTAATAAATTCATCGAATCTATCTATTATTACACCATCTTTTATTTTAACAGCACCTATTTCAATCATTTGATCTCCATTAGCTGCGTTAAATCCAGTTGTTTCTGTATCGTATACTACATAAGTTTCTTCATCTAAAAGTCTATCATCTGGTCTTACTACGATATTTATCATATCTTCAACAAGTGTAAGTTCTGTACCATAAATTCCTTTGAATTTTTTACTTGGATCTTCTTGTTTTTTATTGTATCCACTTATTATTTGATATGCAATTGGGAATGCTTGGCAACCATTATGATCTGTTATTGCTACTCCTTTATATCCCATTTCAATTGCTCTACTTACTAGTTCACATGTATGATCCCCTAAATCTAATTTAGTAAGTCCATCCATTTGACTCATCATTGTATGAGCATGTAATTCTACTCTTTTAACTTCTGCATCATCAGTAAGTTTCTTTTCTTTCTTTTCGTATGTCTCTATATCATTAATACCAAATTCATAATCGTTACTTCTTGTGTTATATTTAACATTTCCTTTAAATTTATACCATTTACCTTTTTTAATATTATCTAAATAATGATTAAATTCTTCTTCTTTTTTAGTAAATATATTAGCCATCATACTATCAGTGTTATCAGTTAGTTTTAATGTAATAATAAACCAACCACTTTGAGTACTTTTTGATTCAAGACCAAATACTTTAGCTACTAAAACAACTTTATCTTCATTAGTTATTATATTTTTAATATCAGATACATCTCCAACTATTGGATTTCCTTTAATAACTTTTTTATTTTCTTTATTTTCTACTACTTCTATAGTAGTTTCTAATTCTTTTTTAAATTTTTCTCGTTCTTCTTCGTTTATAAAAGTATTAATATTTATTTCATCAAATCCCATATCACTTAAAAATATTTCTATTTTTTCTTTTAGAGATTCTATTTTTTCTTTTTCTAATTTATTTAATACTTGTATATTTATTTCATTATCTTCTATAGTTATTTTATCTCTATCTATACTAATAAGCATTGGACATGCAGATACTAAAATATCAAAATAATAATTAAAATATTCTTTAAAATATTTAGTATTATCTTCTATTATAAATTTAAAGTGAACTTTTTTTGCTCCTTCTAAAGTTGGACCTTTTTCACATAATTCTTTAAATACATCTATTGGGATAAGTGAATTCATTGAGATAATAATAGTCATTTTAGAGTTTTTTCTATCTAAAAGAACTTCTTTTAAAGAAGCTTCATTAAAATATTCTCTACTTTCATTATTTAAATTTATGGCATTAAAAAACCTAACTAACTTATTATCTTTCACTTACCTCACCTTATTTAATTATACATATTAAAAAAAATTATATCAACAATGTTGACATAATTTTTAGTTTATTTTTTCTCATTTAGATCAAATTGACTATTATAAAGTTCATAATAGTAACCTTTATTTTTTAATAATTCTTTATGTGTTCCACATTCTAAAATATTACCATTTTTAATTACTATTATTTTATCACTTTCTATAATAGTAGATAATCTATGAGCTATTACTATAGATGTTCTATTTTGCATTAATTCATTCATTGATTGATTTATTAAGTATTCAAGTCTTGTGTCTACGTTACTTGTTGCTTCATCTAGTATTAGTATTTGTGGGTCTGCAACTAAAGCACGAGCTATTGTAAGTAATTGTTTTTCACCAGCTGACATATTATTTGTTTCTTCATTTATTTGGAATGATAGTCCATTTGGTAACCCTTCAATCATGTGTAATATTTTTGATTTAGATAATATTTCTGATAGTTCTTCATTTGATATTTGTTTATCGAAAACTATATTTTCTTTTATAGTTCCTTCAAATAACCAAGTATCTTGAAGTACCATACTTATTTCATTTCTATAAGTATCTTTATCATATTTTCTTAGTTCTAGTCCATCTATTAATATTTCACCTTCGTAATTATTATAGAAGTTCATTAGTAGGTTTACTATTGTTGTTTTTCCTGCTCCTGTTTTACCTACTATAGCTATTTTTTCACCTTTATTGATTTTTAAGTTAAAGTTTTTAAGTACTGGTTTTCCTTCTACATAACTAAAGTTAACGTTTTTAAATTCTATTGAATCTGTAAATTTAAAGTCTTTTAATGAACCATTTTCTTCTTCTTCAAGATCTAATATTTCATATACTCTATCTACTGATGCGATTGCCATTTGTAAGTTTGCTATTACTTGTGCTATTACATTCATTGGTCTATTGAAGTCTTTCATGTATTGTACGAATGATTGAACTGCACCAAGTCTTAGTTTTCCATTTATTACATGGATTGCTCCTATACTAATAATAATTATATAGTTTAAGTTTCCGATAAATTTATTAAATGGTACTGCTAAACTACTAAAGAAACTACTTTTAAAGCCATATTCAGCAAGTTCCTTACTTACTTTATTAAACTTATTATTAAAGTATTTTTCTTTGTTAAATGACTTAATTACATCGTTATTTGTAACACTTTCTTCTACAAATGAGTTAACGTTTCCAATAGCTTTTTGATTTAATTCAAAATAATTTTGTGTTTTCTTAACTACATATGAAAGTAATACATAATTAAGTGGAATACTTATTATTGCTATTATAGCAAGTGTAGTATCAAGAACAAACATCATAACTATAACACCAAGAATTAATGATGCGTTATATACAAGTTCTGGTATGATTTGAGTAATATTATCAGTAAGACGTTCTACATCATTAGTTATTTTACTTATGATATCTCCTTTTTTCATAGTATCTAACTTTTTAAGTTTAATTCTATTTACTTTAGAAATTAATTGTTTTCTAAGTTTAAAACCTATGTCTTGACCTAATTTACTTGATAAATAACTCTTATAATAAGTACATATTGCATTAAATATATAACATATTAATACTATAAATAATATATTTAAAATATATTCATAATTAAATACTGTTTTATTAGTTACTGAATCGTATAAACTATCTGTTGCGAAGCCTAAGAAGTATGGTGCAATTGAGTTAAATATAGCTGCTAAAATACAGAATAGTATTATTGTTATATAATCTCTTTTATAGTCTCCTATAATTTTCAATGTTTTAGTTACTGTTTCTTTAAAGGTTGGTTTAACAAATGCATCTTTTTTTCTCATTATGCTACCTCCCTTTTTTGTGAATCAATAAATTCTTTGAAGACTTTACTAGCCTTTTCAAGTTCATCATATGTTCCGACTGCTTCTACTTCGCCTTCATCAATTACGATAATTTTATCGCTTTCTTTTATTGTTCCTACTCTTTGTGTAACTATAATGATCATTTTATCATCATATTCTTTATTTATTGTTTCTCTTATTCTTTTATCTGTTATATAGTCAACTGCTGAAAATGAGTCATCAAATAATAAGCATTCTCCACCAGATAAAAGTGCTCTTGCAATAGACATTCTTTGTTTTTGACCACCAGATAAGTTTACTGCAGATTGTTCTACTTTATAGTCATAACCTTCTTCATTCTTTTCAATAAAGTCATCTATTGATGCTGCTTTTAGAGCATCTGTTAATTCTTCTCTTCCATATTTATTATCAAAAGATAAATTCTCTCTTATAGTACCTTTAAATAATAATGTTTTTTGAGGAGTGTACGCGAATATATCTCTAAGTGATTTAATATCATATTCTTTAATATTAATTCCATTAATTAATATTTCTCCTTTAGTTGCATCTATATGTCTTAATAATAGATTTATTATTGTAGTTTTACCACTACCAGAAGAACCTATTATACCTATTGTTTCACCTTTTCTAAGTTTGAAATTTAAGTCTTTTAACATATCTTTTTTAGCATTTTGATATCTAAAGTATACATTTTTAAATTCAATACTTTCTAATGAAGATAGTTTAATTTTACCATTATTTGTGATAGATGGTTCTATACTTAATACTTCATTTATTCTTTTAAATGACACTATTACTCTTGGTATATTAAGTAATATTACAAGTAACATCATGAAACTCATAAGTACTGTAGACATATATTGAATAAATGCAATCATTGATCCTATTTCTAGGCTACCATTACTTAAGTAATTAGTTGATACATATACTATAATTATAGTAGAAAGATTTATAGTAAGTATCATCATAGGTTGAACTAAATATAATATTTTATTTAAGAATATATTTAATAATCTATTATCTTCATTAACTTCATTAAATCTATTTTTAAAGAATCTTTGTTTATTAAATGCTTTTATAACTCTAAGTCCTGATAGTATTTCTCTTGATGATGCATTTAACTTATCTAAGAAATGTTGTAGTTTTTCAAACTTTGGATATATTAATATAAACATTGTAATAAGTCCAATAATTAATATTGAAACTGCCATAACAACAATACCTGATAAACTAGGTGCTGTATTATAACCCATTATAGCTGCTCCTATACCCATTATTGGAGCAAATATAATTAATCTAAGCCCAAATGAGAATGTAGAAGTTATATTACTTACATTATTAGTACTTCTAGTGATAAGCGTAGATGCACCAAATTCATCTATTTCTCTTTTACTAAATGAATTTATTTTAGAATATAATTCTTTTCTGATGTTATAACCATATTTATTTGAAAATTTTGCTGTTGCATATACTACTGTTATATTCGCAATAAGAGCGCATACCGCAATAAATATCATCATAAATGTTTGGCTATAAATAAATGTTTTATCACCAGACTTAATACCTACATCTACTATTTCACTCATTATATTTGGTAAATACAGTTCACAAAATACCTGTACTACCGAAAAAATAAGAGTTACTAATATATATTTTCTTAGTCCTTTCATTAAATTAAATATTTTCATTCTTTTCTCCCTTACATAATTAAATTAAGAATTTCATTCATTACATAAATTTTATCTTCTTTTATATAAAGCATATCTCCTTCTTTAACTATATACCCTTTTTTAATAGCTTCTTCTATTTTAAATTCAGAGAATATATCTCTATCAAATTTTTCATTAAATTTAGATATACTTATTCCTTTTAGCTTTCTAAGCCCTAAAATAAGCTCATTTTCCATTTCTTCTTGAGTTGAAACAAGTAACTCATTTAATCTATATTCATTTTTTAAATATTTATTAAAGTTTCTTGTGTTTTCATATCTCATACTATTGATATATCCATGACTACCTAGTCCAAATCCATAATATTCTTCATTAGACCAATATGTTAAATTATGAGTACTTTCATATCCTTCTTTAGCGAAATTAGATACTTCATAATGAATATATCCTTTTTTCTTTAGTTTTCTACATATGTGTTTATACATTTTATAATCAAGGTATTCATCTACTGGAGTAACATTATTATATATTTTAGTATGTTCTTCTATAATAAGAGAATATGTACTTATATGTTCTACATCAAGTTTTAACATATTATTTAAGTCTCTTCTTAAAGTCATCATTTTTTCATCAGGTAGAGCATATATCAAATCAACATTTATATTATTAAATTCATATGTTCTACATAATTTAATCTTATTAAAGATATCTTTTTTATTATGACTTCTTTCCATAAATTCAAGATTCTTTTTATTAAAACTTTCTACTCCTATACTAAGACGATTTACGTTATGTTTTTTTAATGTAATAAGAAGATCCTCAGTTATATCATTTATATTACATTCGAAAGTAATTTCAGGGTTTTCTATTAGTTTAAATACACTTAATATAGAAAAAAGTTTATTAATATTATCAATACTTAAAGATGAAGGAGTTCCTCCTCCAATATATATTGTCTTAATGGTATCATTCTCATAATATTCTTCTATTTCTTTTTTTAATGTATCTAAATAATCATTTGCCCACTTTTCGTTATGTAAAAATTTACAAAAATCACAATAAGAACAAATACTTTTACAAAATGGTATATGTATATAAACACTTCTCATATTATTACCTCATTATAATTATAACATAATTAATAATTTAGAAAACAAAAAAATCAGTATTTCTACTGATTTTTATTTTATATTTTTTACTTATCTTAATATTCTTGAGTATCCAGCATCTCTAGTATCTTCTACTACGCTTCTAGCAGATTTTAAACTATTGTATTTATCTACTACTACACGCATTTGAGCTACTTTAACATTTATTTCAGCTACAGATGCACCATTTCTTTTAAGTTCATCATATTCGCTTCTTAACTTAGCATATTCTTTTTTATAAAATGCAATATATCTATCTAAGTCATGTGATTCAGTTACTGCTGGTTTAGCAACAGGTTTTTTAGCTGGTTCAACTGGTTTCTTTGTAGGTTCAGGTTTTTTAGTAGGTTCAGTTGGTTTTTTTACTTCTTCTACTTTTTTAGGTTTTTCTTTTTCTTCTTCTTCATC
>JAZSKU010000082.1:0-12807 GCA_045535005.1 Bacilli bacterium | reverse complement strand
TAATAAAAAGTATGAATACGATTTAATTATAAAAGAAGATATTGAAAGAATAAGTTATTTTAGATTACTTTTAAAAAACATATTTGATGTAATAACTGGTAGAATAAATAAATAGATGTTAAAATGTAATTGGTGATATTATGAATAATTATGATTATGAAAAATTAAGAAGAGATTTAATTAATTATTTAGAAGGTGGATTTTTTGTTGGTGGTTTTGGTGGCATGATCTTTGAAATAGAAAGAGTTAATAAAGCATCTAATGAAGAATTACTTATTATTGCTCAGAAGTATGGTTTTAATATAAATGATTATATAATTAATATTATGATTAAAGATTAGAATTGTATTTTTTCACTTTTTATGTTATAATATGCGAAATTTAAGGGGTGAAAAAATGAAAAAATATGAATATAGTAACTTAGTAGGTAGAGTATCTGAAAAGGTATTTAAAGATGATATTTTACCTGTTAGTGATGTATATAGATTAGATGATGGTAATTATTTAAAAGTATTTAAAGATGTTTATTTAAATTTTAAAGATGATTTAGAATCCAAAATAGTTGATAGTGAAAAGTTATCTTTACCAAAAGAAATAATTAAACCTAATGGTATATGTTATTCTAATGGTGATTTTATTGGCTATACTATGCCTCCTAGTGGTGGAGTTATGGTTGAACAAATGATGTATAGCGCTCCTTTAAGAAAACAATTTGATTTATCTTACTATAATGATATATATAAGAAAATAGAAAGAGTTGTTGAGTTATCAAATAGATGTGGTATCGTGTTTCCTGATATGTGTACTTTAGGTAATGTTCATATGACTTATGATGGTAATATTAGATTTATAGATTATGATGGATTACAAATAGGTGATGAAAAAAGAGTATTTTTAAGTAGTGCTTTAGGTAAAGAAAGTGAATATGAAAATACTAAATATAAAAGAAATGGCGTATATACTCCTGAACTTGATAAAAAGAGTATTATAGTTCATTATTTTGCATATGTATTTGGTATTGATTTAACTGATGTGAAATATGAAGATATTGAGTTTGTGTTATATAGCCATGGTATTTATAGTAAGGAAATTGTTGATGCAGTAAGAGCGTGTTATACAAATGAACCAAATAGATTTATAACTGAACTATTTAATTCTTATGTAGATACTCATATGTTACTTCCTAAAGAAACAAGTAAAATATTAGTACCTGGTAAACAAATAAGATTTTAATAAAAAAAGTGTTGACAAGTATATTTAGTCATGATAATATTAGTACACAAAGCAATTATTTAGCTTGCTAATTAATTACTTTGTACGAAGTGCTTAAACTTGTTTAAACACTTCTTTTTTTATGTTTTTAAAGTGTTTTCTCATTTTATATCTAATTATTATAGTAGGAGGGTATGATATGAGAAAATTTTTATTTGTTTTAATAAGTTTATTTTTATTTAGTAAAGTTTATGCTTTAGAACTTAAGTATAGTGAATGGAGTTTAGAAAAGAATGAAGATATTCTTGATAATTTAGTTCAAAGTGAAAATAGATATAAATTTTATAAGAATAAAGAAGTTAATGTTGAGTATTTAAAATATGAGGATATTAAAGATAAATATTATTCTTTAGATGATTATAAATATACTGATTATGAAGAAAGTTATGATGAAATTATAGCTAATGATCATGTAGAAGTTACTACTAAAAGTAGAACATATGTATTTACTAAAGAGGATATTAATAGTTTTTATTTAAAAGTTAGAGGAGAAAATAAAGTATATGTTTCTGAAATAGTATTTACTTATAATAATGAATATTATAGTTATGAATCAGATTATAATTATTTAAATGATGGAGACTATAATACTTATTATGAATTAGATGAAATATTTATTGATTTTAAAGAGAAAATAAATTCTAATAATATTAAAGTTACTTTATATTTAAAGAATGATCCTGGTATTAATGAAATTGTTGAAGCATCTTTTTTAGCGTTATCTAGATTTGATGTTCATACATATGCATTTAGGATTAAAGAAGAAACTAGTATAGTTTATGTACCGTGTGATTTAGGTTTTAGAAGTTCTTTTGATCCAATTATTTATAGATATAGAACTAAATTATATAAGACTTATGATTTAGAAAGAGTGTATTTAGATGGGTACTTTACTGAACTAGATGGATATATTAAAGATGAAAATGATTATAAGACATATTATAGGTATATAACTAATGAATTTGTTATTTTAGATGGAGAAGGCAACTTAGTATTAGATGAAGAATTATGTGTTAAAGAAGCCTGTTTATTATATTATTTAGATGAATCTAAAAATGAAGTTAATCCTAAGACTGGAAACTCTAAAATAATATATTTGTCGATATTTGTTTTTGTAGTATTTGTTCTAGTTTTGTCGAATCGATTTAAAAAAATATATAATTAATTTATTATGTATTTAGGTGATTAATATAATAATAGAATATAGTAGAAGTACTTTATTTGTTAAATTAAAAAATAATAAACTTATAAGTTTTGTAAGTGAATTAGTTCCAATTATATTTGAAGTTAATTCTAAGTATTTAGTTATTGATTTAAAAGATATTGAATTATGTGATAGATTTTTTGCCTCATCAGTAATTAGATTATCATCTTTAATAAGTGTGTTTGATGGTAAAGTTATATTACATAGTATGAATGATGATGTATATTTTTGTTTAAAAGAGAATGATGTATTTGATTACTGTTTTAAAGCAAATGATAATAAACATTCAATGGATGTGATTAATATATGAGTATGGTTCCTTATAATATTATTAAAGACTATGAATGGATTATATTTAATATTGTATCTAGATATAAAGGATTATATTCATTTGATGATCTATATCAAGCAGGTAGTATTGGGCTTATTAAGGCATATAAGAAATATAATAGTAATATGAATACTAAATTTTCATCATATGCTTATAAATATGTATTTGGTGAGGTAATTGATTATATTAAAAGTGATAGGAATATAAATGTATCAGAAGAATATATATCATTATATAAAAAGTATTTAAGTGTTATTGAATTGCTTAGTAATAAATATAATAGGGAAGTCAGTTTTAGTGAAGTATGTAGTTTTATGAATATAGATGAAAAGTATATGCTTAGTATTATTGAAGTAGTGTCATTCACTATTAGTTCTAATGAATTATTATATGAAGAATCTAATGATGATAGAGATAATATAATTAATAATATTATTTTATCTTCTGAACTTGATCTTTTAAGTGAAGATGATAGAAATATTATTGAGTATAGATATTTTAAAGATTATACTCAAAGTGAAACTGCATATGAACTTGGTATTAGTCAGGTTATGGTTTCAAGACGTGAAAAATTAATATTACAAAGAATTAAATGTAATTTAAGTGAATAAAAAAAGAAATAATTAAATTATTTCTTTTTAGCTGATACAAAGTAACCTAATATACCAAATACAACACCAACGATAACAATTATTTTCCAATATTCTATTTTATCTTCTGTTGGTTCAATTGTTGTATCTTTAAATTCTATTGAATTAATTCCTTTTTTATAAAATTCAGTTTCATCTGTTAATTCTTTACTAGCACTGAATGTTAGTGAATATACATAATTATTTTGTGTAACTGTATATCCTTTTTGATATACATCATAACCAACTATATCTTTTGTTGGCCATTTAGCATCATATACTATAGCATCATAGTTATTTAATTTTCCAAGTTTTACATTTTCTACTACTATATTTATTTTATAATCAGCAAGTTCATTATTTAGTTGTTCTTGTAAGTAATTTTGATAGTTTAATAAGTCTTCTTCAGAGTATTCTAATACATTATGTTTTGCTTCACCAGTATTACTTTCAAAACTAAGTACTATATTATCTTGAGTTTCTTTATCTTTCCATGTAAATGTATTTGTAGTAGTACTTACTAATTCGAAGTTTTCTGGTATTTCCATTTTAAACATTTCATTTTCGTATGCTTTAACATTATATATAAATAAAAACATACATAAAATTAATAATATCTTTTTCATTTTTATCACCTATAAATATTATATATCAAATTTATTTTATTTTAAATAGACTTTTAAAATATATACATGTTATAATTACAATAGGAGAAGAGAATATGAAATATGTATTTAAAATTTTATGCGTTTTTTTAATTAGTTTTTCTTTATTTGGATGTACAGGTGAAGAAAATCAAATTGTTATGGTTACTGAAAGTGGATTTGCACCATATGAATATCAAGAGAATGGTGAAGTAGTTGGTGTAGATGTTGATATTGCTAAAGAGATTGCTGAATACTTAGATATGGAACTTGTTATTAAAGATGTAGCATTTGATTCTTTAATTAATGAACTTAATTCAGATAAAGCTGATTTTGCTGCAGCTGGAATGAGTATTACAGAAGAAAGAAAAAGAAATGTTGATTTTTCTATAGAGTATGCTGTTAGTAAACAAGTTATTATTGTTAAAGAAGGTTATAATGGTATTAATTCTTTAGAAGATTTACATAATAAGAGAATTTCAGTTCAACTTGGTAGTGTTGCTGATAGTTATGTTAGTGAAACTTATCCTAATGCTACTTTAATTGGTCAAAAGAAATTCTTATCTGCTGCAGAAGATTTAAAAGCTAATAAATCAGATTGTATTATTATGGATGAACTTCCTGCTAAAGAACTTGTTGCTGCTAATCCTAATTTTATAATTTTAGATATAGAAGTATTTACTGATAAATATGCTATTGCTGTTAAAAAAGGTAATGGTGAATTATTAACTGTTATAAATGAAGTATTAAATAATTTAATTGAAGAAGGTAAAATAGAAGAATTTATTATTAATCATACTTATGGAGAAAGACCTGGTAGTGATTCTAAATATAGTGGTATAGTTGACTCTTTTTATCAAAGTTTAGTTGTTGATCAAAGATATAAACTTATATTAGAAGGTTTACTTAATACTATGTTAATTGCTCTTGGAGCATTAGTAATAGGGTTATTCTTTGGTAGCATTATATCTCTTATTAGATATACTTATAGACAAAGAAAAAAACTTAAATTATTAAATCAATTATGTATTTGGTATGTAACTATTATTCGTGGTACTCCAGTGTTATTACAACTTATGATTATTTATTATATTATATTTAAAACATCTGATATAAATCCTGTATTAGTTGGTATTATGGCATTCGGTCTTAATAGTGCAGCTTATTCATCAGAAATATTAAGAACTGGATTTGAAAGTGTTGATAGTGGTCAAATGGAAGCGGGTCTTTCTTTAGGACTTAATTATTTCCAAACATTGTGGTATGTAATAATACCTCAGGCTATTAAAACAAGTTTACCAGCTATGGGTAATGAATTTATCACATTAATTAAAGAAACATCTGTTGCTGGTTATATAGGAATTATGGAATTAACTAGAGCATCTGATATAATTGCATCTAGAACATATGATTATTTATTCCCACTTATTATTGTAGCTTTAATTTATTTAGCAATAACTAGTGTTTTAGGTAGAATACTTAAAAAAGTAGAAAGGAAGTTAGATATAAGTGATACAAGTAAATAGTATAAGTAAAAAATATGGAAAAGATGTTGTCTTTAAAAAGATAAGTTTTGAAATTAATGATAATGAAAAATTATTAATTATTGGTCCTTCTGGTAGTGGTAAGAGTACTTTAATTAGATGTTTAAATGGACTTGAAAAAGTTAGTGGTGGAGAAATAGTTATTAATGGTGTTAAGTTATATGATATTGATGATGTAGTACTTAAAAGTAAAGTTGGAATGGTTTTCCAAAACTTTAATCTATTTCCTCATTTAAATGTTAGAGAAAATGTTTCACTTGCTCCAACTGTATTAAAACTTGGAACTAAAGCTGAAATTAATAAAAGAGTTAAAGAATTATTAAAAGTGGTTCATATTGAAGATAAAATGGATGAATATCCTAAGACACTTAGTGGTGGTGAAAAACAAAGGGTTGCGATTGCTCGTGCACTTGCTACTAATCCTGAAGTTATTCTTTTTGATGAACCTACAAGTGCACTTGATCCAGAAGTTATAAATGACTTTTTAGAGTTACTTGATGAGTTATCTAAAACAACTACTATAGTTGTTGTATCTCATGAAATGGATTTAATAGAAAAGTATGCTGATAAAGTATTATTCTTAGGAGATGGTAAAATTTTAGAATATGGTACTCCTGAAGAAATAATGAATAGCAAAAATAAAAAAGTAAGGTTATTTTTAGGTAAATAAGTTTACTTTTTTTTTATTAAAAGTTATAATTGAATTATAGTAGAGAATGAAGGGAGAATTTTATGGCTGGTATTCATGTATATAGTGAAATCAAACCTTTAAAAAAGGTGTTATTACATCGTCCTGGAGATGAATTTTTAAATTTAACTCCTAATACATTAGAAAGATTATTATTCGATGATATTCCTTTTTTAAAGAAAGCACAAGAAGAACATGATGTGTTTGCTGGTGCGTTAAGAGCTGAGGGAGTAGAAGTTGTTTATTTAGTTGATTTAGCTGCAGAAACACTTAATACTCATCCAAAAGTTCGTGAGAAATTTTTAAAACAATTTATTAGAGAAGGTGGAGTAACTTCTGATATAGTATTTGATCTTGTTTATAATTATTTAGATTCTTTTAAAGATAATAGAGAATTAGTTGCTAAATGTATAGCGGGTATTGATGCTGAAGATTTAGAAGGTTATAAACCTAGTAGTGGATTTTATTCAACTCGTGATATAGGTAAAATGATTTTAGATCCACTTCCAAATTTATATGCTCCTAGAGATCCATTTGCTTCTATAGGAGATGGTGTAAGTGTTCATAGAATGTATTCTGTAACTCGTCAAAGAGAAACTATTTTTGCAGAATATATATTTAAATATCATCCAGAATATAAGAATACTCCTAGATATTATAATAGAACTAATGGTTATAGTATTGAGGGTGGAGATATTCAAGTATTAAGTGATGAAGTTATAGCAATAGGTATTAGTGAAAGAACTGAACCTGATGCGATTGCATTACTTGCTAAAAATGTATTTGATGATAAGAAGAGCAACTTTAAATATGTTTTAGCATTTGATATTCCTGATGAAAGAAGTTTCATGCATTTAGATACTGTTATGACTAGAGTAGATGAAGATAAATTTGCTGTTCATAGTCAAGTAATGCAAGTATCTAAAGTATTTGAAATTACTAAAGGAGAAAATGGTGAATTAAACATTGTTGAACTTAATATGCCACTAGATAAAATACTTTGTAAGTATTTAAATCTTAAGAAAGTTAATTTAATACTTTGTGGTGGTGGAAAGAGAATACCAGCAGAAAGAGAACAATGGTCTGATGGAGCTAACTTATTAACTGTTAAACCTGGTGTTGCTATTGCTTATGATAGAAATCATGTATCAAATGAAGTATTTAGAAAAGCAGGCATTAGAGTTATTGAAGTTCCAAGTAGTGAGTTATCTCGTGGTAGAGGTGGTCCTCACTGTATGAGTATGGCACTAGAAAGGGAGGATTAATATGTCTGATTTAAGAGGAAAATGTTTTTTAAAAATATTAGATTTTAAAGAAAAAGATATTAGATATTTATTAGATTTATCAAAAGATTTTAAAATTAAAAAACAAAATAGAGAACCACATAAATATTTAGATGGAAAAAATATTGCATTAATATTTGAAAAAACATCTACTAGAACTAGATGTGCGTTTGAGACAGCTGCTTATGATTTAGGTATGCATGCTACATATTTAGATTCAAGTGGTAGTCAACTTGGTAAGAAAGAAAGTATTGCTGATACTGCAAGAGTATTAGGAAGAATGTATGATGGAATTGAATTTAGAGGATTTGCTCAAGATTCAGTTAATGATTTAGCTAAATATAGTGGTGTTCCAGTTTGGAATGGACTTACTGATATGTTCCATCCTACACAAGTATTAGCAGACTTCTTAACAATTGAAGAACATTTAGGAACTGCTAAAGGTAAAAAATTAGTATTTATTGGAGATACAAGAAATAATATAGCTAACTCTTTAGCAATTATGTGTGCTAAAATGGGAACTAATTTTGTAGCATGTGGTCCTAAAGATTTATGGACTGATCCAAAAATTGTTAAGAAAGCAGAAGCAATTGCTAAAAAGAATGATTGTACAATTACGTTAACAGAGAATCCAAAAGAAGCATTTAAAGATGCTGATATTATATATACAGATGTATGGGTATCAATGGGTGAACCTGATGAAATATGGGAAAAGAGAATTTCATTATTAAAGTCATATCAAGTAGATAGTGCTAAAATGAAATTAGCTAAAAAGAATGCTATATTTATGCATGCTTTACCATCTTTCCATGATTTAAATACATCTATTGGAAGAGATATTAATGAAAAATTTGGTGTTCCTGAAATGGAAGTAACTAATGAAGTGTTTGAATCAGAACAATCAGTTGTTTTTGATGAAGCAGAAAATAGAATGCATACTATTAAAGCGGTTATGTATGCAACATTGAGAGATTAGGGGTTTTAATATGAAGTCTATGAGGAAATTATTAACAATTTTATTTATTATTTTAATTATTTTTAGCGGTGTGGTATATATTGATTATTTCCTTGTTAAGACTCAAAACAAGTTACCTAAGATTTCTATTAAAGAAACTAATGGCAATATGGTTGTATATAAAGCTATATTTTATAAAGTATGGCATTGTGTAGATGAAGATAAACTTGTTATTGGGGGGTATAATGATCCAGATGCTATATGTAATTTAGGTATTGCATTTGATGATGGATATTATGTAAATGATGTAGGAACTAAGATATCTGAAAGTGATTATAAATTAATTACTACAGATCAAATATATACTGATGATAAAATAAGTGTTATGTCTATAGAAGACGTTAAAAACGCTATATATGTTGTTAATGGATATGAAAATATGAAATATCAAGTATATAGAGAATTTGATAATATGAAGACTATATATTTCCCAAAATATAATGATAAAACTGGTAAATGGGAATATGAAGAAGAAAAAACTTATTATTGTTTATATAATGATAATACTTATTCATTATATGTTTATGGATCTGGATGTAGTAAAGATAGAAAACCATTTAAGTATGATGATAAATGGTGTGAGTTATATGAAACATCTACTATTAAAACATTTGATGATTGGAATAATAATTATTGTAATTAATAATTATTATTCTTTTTTCTTGTTTAAATTTTTTATGCATGTTATAATTATTTTAAGGTGAAGAGTATGAAAAAAAGAGTTATTAGTGCAATAGTGGCTTTACTTATAGTTATTCCATTATTGGTTTTAGGTGGTTATTGGTTTTATGCTGCAATTGGTATTGTAGGATTAATTGCATTTTATGAATTAATATCACTTAGAGAAACTGAAAAGAAATTACCTGTGTTTATTAAATTTGTAGTTATGATAGCATTTTTAATGTTAATGATGAGTGGAACTACTAACACATGTATGTTTAGTTTAGATTATAGGTTGCTTACTATCGTATTATTTATGACTTTAATACCTTTAATTGTTTATACTGATAGAAAAGTATATAGTTGTGATGATGCATTTTATTTACTTGGTGTTACGTTCTTCTTAGGTATAGCGTTTAATTTCTTAATTACAATACGTAATATGGGATTAAGTCATATAATTTATCTTTGTATTATAACTATTATGACAGATACATTTGCTCATTTTTTTGGAACTAGAATTGGAAGAAATAAATTATGTCCAAGTGTTTCACCAAATAAAACTGTTGAAGGTTTAGTAGGTGGTACTTTCTTTGGTACATTTATGGGAACTGTTTACTTTTTAACATTCTTTAATACTGAAGTTGGTATCTTATATATTATATTAACATCATTATTCTTATCTTTAATGGCTCAATTTGGAGATTTAGTATTCTCAGCTATTAAGAGAAAATATAATGTTAAAGACTATGGTAATATTATGCCAGGACATGGTGGAGTATTAGATAGATTAGATAGTATATTATTTGCTGCATTAGCATTTACTTTTGTAGTGACATTATTATAATTAAGGAGATAAAAAGATGAACTTTATAATTACGTTAATAATATTTGCTTTAGTATTAAGTTTAATCATTTTTATTCATGAATTTGGACACTTTTTAGCAGCTAAGAAAAGTGGTGTATATGTAGATGAATTTAGTTTAGGTATGGGACCAGTACTTTGGAAACATAAACCTAAAAATAGTGAAACTACATATAGTTTAAGAGCACTTCCTATTGGTGGATTTGTTTCTATGGCTGAGAAATTTGATAAAAATAGTAAGATTAAAAAAGATAGGGTTCTAGAGAATAAAGGTTTTCTTAGAAATCTATGGGTTTTCATTAATGGAATCATTTTTAATTTTTTACTTGCTATTTTTTTATTTTTCGTAAGTGGTTTAATTTATGGAAGACCTGTTAATGAAGCAATTGTTCATTCAGTTACTGAAGGTGAAGCATCATATGTAGCTGGCATTGAAGCAGGGGATAAAATTGTTAAAGTTAATGGTAATGATATTAATAATTTAGATGATTTTGTTTTAGAAGTATCTGCTAAAAAAATAAAGGAAGTATATACTTTTGAAATATTAAAAGAAGATGGTAAAACTGTAACTGTTGATGTAAGTCCTAGAGTAGAAGAAAAAGACGGAGTAGAAACAAGAGTATTCGGTCTTAGTATGGCATCTACTACTTATAAAAAAGGATTTGTTGAAGCAATTAAATATGGATTTGTTGGTTTTTATGAAAACTTCTTAACTATATTTAAAATTTTAGGATCATTAGTAACGGGTGAAGTTGGTGCTGATAATTTAAGTGGTCCTGTTGGTATATATTCAGTTATCGATACAGCTAAGAGTCAAGGACTTGAAACTATAATATATTTAACTGCATATTTAAGTATTAATGTTGGTATTATTAATTTACTTCCTATACCTGTATTTGATGGTGGAAGAATATTAATATTATTTATAGAAAAGATAATTAGACGTAAATGTAGTGAGAAGTTAGAAATAGCTTTAAACTTCATTGGATTTGGTTTAATGATTTTATTAATGCTTTATGTTACATTTAATGATATAATAAGACTTGTGGTGAATTAATGGAAAATAAATTTTTAGATAATAAAGTAGTATTAAAGTATTGTCCTGATTATTATCGTATTATTAATGAAGAGTTTTCTGAACTTGATTTAATGAGTGATAAAATCATTTCAATATATCAAGACTTTATATTTACAATTAATATAAAAGATAAAGCACAAATTAAGTTAGTTTCTGAACTTAATAGTGCAGTAGCAAGATATTTTGATGATAGAGAATTTAAGACTCTATTAACAAATGTTTTAGTGTCTTTAAAAGTGCCTAAAGGAACACCTGATGTTATGGCAATTATTATAGATACTATTATTAAAGAATATAGAAAATATTTAGAAGGTTTTACTAGGAATTTATATATTCCTAGATGGATATAATATTTAAGAAAGAAGTTGTTTATGAAAGATAGTAAGAAAATATATTTTGATATATATAATGAGTTTTATAGTGTCAATAAATTCAGAGAACTTAAGAATATAGCTCATCATGGTACAACTAGATTAAGTCATATTAATAGAGTATCTAAATTAAGTTTTTATATATCAAAGATGTTAGGTTGGGATTATATATCGTGTACTAGAGGAGCTATTATGCATGACTTTTTTACAGCTGATGATTTAAGTAGAAGCGATATTAAATGGAAGAGTTATTTAAAGAAACATCCTGTTGAAGCTTTAAATAATTCAATTAGTTATTTTGAAGTTAATAATATTGAAGAGGATATAATATTATCACATATGTATCCTATAACTAAAAAAGTACCTGCATATAAAGAAGCTAAAGTAGTTTGTTTATGTGATAAATTAGTTGGAATATATGAGTTTTTTAGATTTGAGGTTAAATCTAATGCAATGTTAGCGTTAATTTTCTGTTTAAAATTTATTCGTTAATTCTTTTTTTGTCCTTGTAGCTCAGCTGAATAGAGCACCTCCCTCCTAAGGAGGTTGTCGGAGGTTTGAATCCTCTCAGGGACGCCACTTTGGTTATGTTTGTCTTGTATGTTTACAGGGCTTTTTTATTGCAATAAAAAATAATATTTATGATATAATTAATTTATAAATTGTTCGTTAAACTTTATATAAAGGAGTTAATTATGAAATTAGTTGAAATGAAATGTAAAAACTGTGGTGCAGATTTAAAAGCTAATTCCGAATTAAAAGATATTACATGTAATTATTGTGGTACTAAATTTAAATTAGATGATGGAGTAGTACATCATAAATTTGATGATGCTGAGGAAACAGGTTATGCATTTGAAAAAGGTAAAATAAGAGCAAGAGAAGAAGCTAAAAGAAAAAAAGATGAAGAATCATTAGCTTTATATTATGCAAAGTTAGAAGAAGAGAGAAAAAGAAAAAATCTTAAATGGTGGATTCTTGGATGGATATTCTTCTTTCCAATTCCAGTTACAATATTAATATGGAAATCTAAATGGGACAAAAAAAAGAAAATAATAGTTACTGTTATTTTCTGGGTAGTTTTATTAATTTGTAGTTATGCTTCTGATGAAACACCTGAAAGTAATGTTTCAGAATTAAATTATAATTTTAAAATAAATCAATGTTTAAAATAAAAAAAGGAGTTAACTCCTTTTTATCTTGGATTAAAATTAAGTAGTGTA
>JAZSKU010000049.1:0-15734 GCA_045535005.1 Bacilli bacterium | reverse complement strand
TATTATTAAAATCTCTATATGATACTCCATACATATCATTTGGATTAGTTATATTAATATACCCTCCTTTATTTAGTTTCATTTCTTCGTTATTTTGTACTAATATTAAGTCTTCATTAACTTGTACGAATACTTTTTCTTTACCTTTTGTTTTATAAATATTATCATGTATTAATTCATACTTTTCATTAAATAGATTATCATCTATTGTCCATTTATTTATATTTCCATTTGAATCTAGATACACTGATTCATCATCATTTATTTTTGTTAATATTAAACTTGGTTTGTTTGTTATTTTATCAAGTACTACATAGTCTATTTTTTCTACGATTGGATTATTATCTTCATCTACTGTCCATGTAGTTACTTCTTCTCCTATTTTTCCTCTTATAGCAATAACCTTTTTATTTTCTTTTGCTATTATGGGAATTAGATTTCTTTTTAATAAACCATTTTTAACATATTTTAGTGTATCTACTCTTTTATATTCCATATATTAATAATAACACATTTATTTGTAAAAAAATATGTATTTTATTGACTATATCTATTATTTTTACTATATTTATAATAGAAGGTAGATGATAGATATGGCACAAAATAATAATTATGATCCACTTGCTGAATCTTTTAAGGATATTGAAAGAATATTTAGAAACAGAGATAATAATGTTAATCAACAAACATATGCACATGCTAGAAATGTATTTGATGAATATTATGATGATGCGGTTAATGCTACAAGAGAAGAAAGAAAAGCTGTTAAAAAGAATGTTTCTTCTAATGTAATTGGTAAGAAGTTTATTACAATACTTTTACTTGTTGTTATGGGTCTTGGTATTGTTAAACTTGGTATTGCTGCTAATGATGCATTAAATTCGCCAACTAGAATGGATAATTTATCTCAAAAGATTGGTTCTATTGTATATGTTATGCCTGAAGGGTATAGTTCTATATATGATGATAATGAAGTATCTATCTTAAGTCAGAATACTGCAAGAAATGCTAATGGACCTTTTTATCAACATGACAGGATTGCTGCTGATTTAGCTAAGTTGCCACCTGAACTATTTGATTATGCTCTTGGTGCACTTTGTTATGACATGGGGCCAAACATCTATAACGAGGTTGCTCATGGCGGTAGAACTAATATAGATGGCGTTATTGATATATTAGGTTATAAAGTAGCTGACCCTGAAAATGATAATGAAAGATATATAGCTGAAAGATTAAACGGTGTTGAATCGTTAGATGACTACCTTACTAAATATGGTTATGTAGATAAAAAAGGAAGACCTGACTTAGATTTATTTATTAAAGCATGTAATAATAACGCTGAACAAGTTTTAGCAGATTTAGAGGCTTATATTAGTAAAGGAGCTGGATTAAAATAATGAATGTTGATGTTGTTACTTTAAAAGGAAAAGAATATATTGAAATAGATAAAATAACTACTGCTGAATGTACTTATGTTTATCTTACTCCACTTGATGAAGATGATAATGATTTTGCTGTTAGAAGACTTACATTAGAAGATGGTAAATATTATTATGATCCAGTTATTAATAGAAAAGATTTTGATAAAGCTATTCATGAATTTTATCATAAACATAAATCTTTAGAAAAATATTTAAATAAAAAAGACTAATTAATTAGTCTTTTTTTCATCGAATAATAATTCTTCCATAGAAACTTTTATATTATTTTTATCACTTTGTTCACTATTTAATATTTTATCTATTAATTCTTTATTATCATCAGTTTCTGTCTCATATGCTTTTTTTAATGTATCTTCATCGAATGTTTCAATAATACTATCTAGACTTTGAAGAACTTCTTCTTTTGTGAATACTTTCATTTTTTACCTCTTCTTTTATTGGATTAACATGTATTATAGCTAAGTATATATCTTCTATTTTAGATGTTAATTCTTTTTCTAATCTATCTGCGATTGCGTGACTTTCATATGTTGATAAGTTACCATCTACGAATATAGTAACTGATATTTGATATTTATATCCTACTGGAGTTGCATTAAAATGATTAGTTTTTTTGATTTCTGGATATTTATTTATTATTTCATATACTTTTTGTTTTTGTTCTTCATCTATTGATTTATCCATAAGTACATTATAGCTTTCCATATATATTTTTATTGCTGTATAAACTATCCATATTGATATTAATATACCTACGATACCATCAAAATAGAATATATTAAAGTAAGCTAAGATACATGATATTAAGTTTAGTGATGTGATTAATGAATCATTTAAATGATCTTTTGAGTTAGCTTTTATAAGTAAGTTATTATATTCTTTTGATAATTTATTTGTATAAATATACAAACTCAATTTAGTTATTATTGTTATTATACATACTATTATTAACCATATTGAATAATCATATTGTGTTTTATTAATAAGTGTTAATACTGAATCTTTTAATATTATTAAACCTAATATAAACATTATTATACTTATCATCATTGAATAAATATATTCTGCTTTACCATGTCCCATATTATGATCATCATCTGATGGTTTAGACGCTATTTTATTACCTATAAATGTCATTAATGATGAGAATATATCTCCTGCACTATTCATAGCGTCTGCGATCATTGATTGACTATTTGTTATAAATCCTATGATACCTTTTATAATTAATAAGAATATATTTCCTATAATACCTAATGTACTAGCTAATTTTATTTTTTTATATTTATTCATATTTCACCTTCGCTATATGATTATATCATATTATTTGTATGCTCTAAAATATCTTTTTAATACATTTTCGGTACTGTTAACAATATTTTCTATATTAAATCTTTTCATTATTTCTTCATCAGGTACTGTTCCTAACATAGAATCAAATTCTTTTAATAATTTTTTAGCTTCATCTTTATCATGTAAATATATGTTATAGAAGTGTATTGCTAATAACTCAGATAATAATAATGAGAAATAATGTGATGAATACACTCCTTCTTTTGTTTTAAAATAACCTGCTTCATACTTAGATTTACTGAGTGAAAGTAATGGTGATAATAAATATTCTAATGTAGCCATTACTCCATCTAATTGTATTCCTTCTTCTCTATATCCTTGTTTTTTATATCTAGTTTTTTGTAAATAATCAAAGAATACATATTCTATATATATTGCATGTGTTTCTTTAAATAATGAAGTTACTTTCTTTTGTAATAATATTCTATCTTGTACTCCATCTAATTCATATGCATGTATTACTTCATGTGGTAGAGTTGATGCCATATCTAATTTACCATTAAATCTAGTACTTATATAACTTCTTCCTGTTGTTAGAAATGGTGTTGTTTCTCCTTTAGCAAATCCTGTTAGATATTTTCTTTTATTTAGTTCTATTCTTTGTTCTCTTTTTAATTTCAAATAAAATCTATATAGTTCTTCATCATATTCTTTTAAGAATTCTTCTACTATATTTATATATCTTTTCATTGAAATTTTTCTTGTAAATAATGGTTTAAATGGGACTTTTGTTATGTTTGAGAATGGATGTAATTCGAATGCTATATGTGATCCTTCTGTTTGTAAGAATTCTAGATTTTCATCATATCTTGGGTCTAATTCTTCATATGGAATATAATTTGTTATTACTTTATTTCCACCAGTTGTATACTCTATTAATCCTTTTAGACCATTTATATCTTGTTCTAAATCTTTTATTCTTTCTGGATCTTTTTCTTTTTCTAGTAGTGCTTCTAACTTAGATAATCTATGTTTTAATGTATCAGCATTCCATCTCATTATACCCCACCCCCGAAATTATGTTTTCTATAATAACATAAAAATCTCTAAAATAAAAGAAAAGCAGTAAAATTACTGCTTTTTTAATATAGTTCCTACTATAGATAGTATAAATATTAAATCATTATTTAAGATTCCATCTACCATTTCTACTTTTACACTACCTGGATATGCATATTTCTTTTCGTTATCTTGTGGTTTTAATTTACATAATAGTTTTCCATTTTTATCACTTATTTTAAAACCTTTACTATAATAAATTCTTGAGAATTGATATTTATCATCTATAAGTAATGTTCCTTTAGATAACATTCTTATTGTATGCATTTTTCTATTTTTGATTCTAACCATATACTTATTATTTTTATTAATGATGTCACCAACGATATCATCATCTCCATCACTAATAACATAATTATTTTTAAGTGGTGTTAGTCTTTCTAATCTATATAATAAGTTATTATCATTATCTATTACATAGTAACAACCTAATACATCTTTATCAATTACTTTATTTATTTTATATTTACTATAGTTATGTATAGCTTTTATTTTATTATCTGTTTTTAGTTTTAATTTCTTAATTACTTTTTGATCATGTTCTATATATTTAAGCATTACGATTAAATGATATATTTCTATCATAATTAAAGCGATTAAACTTAATGATATAAATACTGATAAATCTATTATTTCTACATTAACAATTAAATATAATATTGCGATTACGAACCAACCTATTAAATAGATTGTCATACTTACTAATTGATTATTTATAACTATGTTATCTAATCTATAATCTGTTCTTGGAACAGTATTTTGTTTAGTAAAGTTTGGCTCTGTATTTAAATATATTGATTCTATATTATGAGTAAATTCTTTTACGTTTACTATATAGTGACTATTTAATGTAAGTTTCTCATCTTCTTCTAAAGTACATGTATATGTTCCGCCTACATATGTTGGGGCGAATTCATCATCTACTAAGAATGTTAATTCATGATATGTTTTATCATTATATTTTAATTCTACATCTTTTATTAATACTGCATTTAATCTAATTGGTCTTTTAACTGTTAGATATGCAAAATAAACTATTACGAAGAATAAGAAGAATCCTACGAATAATAAACCTCCTTTACCTTCAGCATAACCCGCTGTTACAAATAGTATTGACATAATTGTAAATACTGCCATTATAAATATCGCTACGTTTAATGCACTAGATGCTGATGTTTTAACTCTAACTCTCATATTACACACCTCATTATAATAACATTATACTATTTTTATATTAAATAGAAAAGAAAAAAGTTCTCAAAAGAGAACTATAATTCAAATTGTGAGTTATAAAGTTCAGAATAGAAACCTTTTTGTTCCATAAGTTCTTCATGATTTCCTTGTTCTATTATGTTTCCATCTTTCATAACTAATATAACATCTGCATTTTTAATTGTAGATAATCTATGAGCAATTATGAATGAAGTTCTACCTTCTGTTAGTTTATCCATTGCTTTTTGAACTAATTCTTCTGTTCTAGTATCTACATTGCTTGTTGCTTCATCTAATATTAAGAATGGCGCATCTTCTATCATACCACGAGCTATAGTAAGTAATTGTTTTTGACCTTGGCTTATTGTGTCATTATCAGCAATTACATAATCAAGTGCTCCTGGTAATGTTTTAACAAAGTGGTCTACTCCAACTGTTTTTAATGCGGACCATATTTCTCTATCTGAAACATTTTCTTTATTAAATCTTATATTATCTCTAATTGTTCCTTCAAATAACCAAGTATCTTGAAGTACCATTATAAATAGATCGTGTATGTTTTCTCTTGTTAATTCTTTTGTTGATACTCCATCTATTAAAATATCACCTTTAGTAATTTCATAGAATTTCATAAGTAAGTTAACCATAGTAGTTTTACCTGCTCCAGTTGGACCTACTATTGCTATTTTTTGACCAGGTTTTACTTTAACACTAAAGTTATTAATAATTGTTTTACCTGTGTCATAGGCGAATTTTACATTTTTAAATTCGATTGCTCCTTTAACTTTACTTCTCTTTAGTACTTCTTTTAGATTTTGTTCATTTGTCATTTCTTTTTCTTCTAGGAATTCAAATACTCTTTCACTTGCTGCTGCTGTTGATTGTAAACTAGACATAGCTTGTGCTATTTGTGAAAGTGGATTTGTAAACATTCTAATGTAAATCATAAACGCTACTATTACACCAAATGTAGTTATATTGTTCATAGTAAGTAATGCACCTACTATACATACCATAACGTATCCAAAGTTACCTACAAATCCCATTATTGGATGCATAAGTCCTGATAAGAAATGACTTTTTCTATTTGCTTCATAAAGTTTCTCATTTAACTTATCAAATTCTTCTATTGCTTTTTCTGTACCATTATATACTTTTACAATGTTATGTCCTGAATACATTTCTTCAATATATCCATTTACATTACCTAGTTCTACTTGACGTAATACGAAATATTTTTGTGATTTATTTAATATTATAAACATTAATACAAAACCAACTATTGTTGATAATATAGCTGTTATAGCCATAATCCAGTTAGTTATAAACATCATAAATATCGAACCTAAGAATAATGTAATACTTGTTACTAAAGTAGCTAAACTATTATTTAAATTCATTGCTATAGTATCTACATCATTTGTTACTCTTGATAATACATCTCCTGTTTCATGAGTATCAAAATACTTAAGTGGAAGTTTATTTATCTTTTTACTTATTTTTCCTCTTAATGAGTTAGCAAATCTATTAGATACAGTTGTTAATGAGAATGATTGTATATAATTAAATAATGCACTTAATAAATATATAGTTGCCATAAATATAGTTAATGATTTTATTTTGTTCATGTCTATTTGTGGTTTTATTACACTATATATACTTTCAGGTAACTGATCAATTAAAGTTAATGCTTTTTCTGTACCTACTTCACCATTCATTTCTTTAGTAAGTTCTAATAATTTTTGTTGATCTTCTACTGTTATTAATACATCATCATATAATAAATCAGTTAGAGTTCCACTTTCTAATGATGTATATACTTTAGTAGATATATCAGTTAATTTTTCAATGTTAGGTGATATACCTTCTCCTATAGTATCTGCGAAACTTGATAGTTTATCTGGTGCGATAAGAGCTAATATAGCACTTGTTAGGGCTAAACATAATGCCATAACCATTATGTATTTCCATGGATTTAAATTCTTTATTAATCTTATTATTGAGCCTTTGAAATCTTTTGCTTTTTCATGGCCACCTCTCATTGGTCTAGGCATTTTCTAATTCCTCCTTTGATAGTTGTGATAGTGCTATTTCTTTATAAACTTCACAATTCTTAAGAAGTTCTTTATGTGTACCTATTCCAACACATTCTCCTTCATTTAGAACTACTATTTTATCTGCATTAATAATTGTTCCTATTCTTTGTGCTACTATCATACATGTTGCATCTTTCGTATATTTTTTTAGTTCTTTTCTTAATACTCCATCTGTTTTATAATCTAGTGCCGCAAATGAATCATCAAATATATATATTTCAGGATCTCTTGCGATAGCTCTTGCGATTGATAATCTTTGTTTTTGTCCTCCAGATACATTTGTACCACCACGAGCTATATGAGCATCATAGTCACCTTCTAATGCTTCTACGAATTCTTTTCCTTGAGCAACTTTAATTGCTTCTTTTACTTTATCAAGTGATATATTTCCTTTACCATTATCTCCATATGAAACATTTTCTTTAACACTTGCGTTAAACATAACTGCTTTTTGTGATACATAACCTAATTTATTATTTAGAGTTTTAAATTTATAATCTTTTACATTTACTCCATCTACTAAAACTTCTCCTTCAGTAGCATCATAAAATCTTGGTATTAAATTTATTAATGTACTTTTACCACTACCAGTAGAACCTATAAATGCTATAGTTTCTCCTTTATTAACTTTAAATGATATATTTTTTAAAACATATTCATCTGCATCTGGATATTTAAATGATACATTTTTAAATTCTACTTCACCTTTTATATCTGTTTCTTTATTGAATTTACCTTCTTTAATTGATACTTCTTCATCTAATACCGCATTAATTCTTTTAGCTGATATTTGAGCTCTTGGTACCATCATAAATATCATTGCTAACATTAAGAATGACATTATAACTTGCATACCATAACTTGAGAATACTACCATATTACTAAATAATGTTATTTTATCTAACATCATAGCTTTTTGAATAAGTACTGCTCCAATAATATAAATACCAAGTGTTAAACTATGCATAACTAAATTCATTACTGGATTCATAAGAGCAAAACATCTTTGATTAAATAATTGCATTTTTGTTAAGTCATCATTAGATTTTTGGAATTTATCTGTTTGATATTTTTCTGCATTAAATGCACGAATAACTCTTATACCTGTTAAGTTTTCTCTTGTAAGTCCATTTATTTTATCAATAAGTTTTTGTACCTTTTCAAATCTTGGTAACACTATTATCATAAGTGTTGCGACTACGAATAAAAGTACTGCAACACAGCAAGCTGTTAATATTGACCATTCAAGTCCTTTATTTAATATTTTAAATATTGCACATACAGCCATTATAGGTGCTTTTACCATAGCTTGTAATCCCATACCTATTAACATTTCTACTTGCATTACATCATTAGTAGTTCTTGTTATCAAACTACTTGTTGAGAACTTGTGTATTTCTTCTGTTCCCATATTTTGTACTTTAGTAAATATTTTCTTTCTAACTGTTGCTGAAAAACTAGATGCTACTTTAGTAGAAAAATAACTTACTACGATTGCACATGTTAAACTAGCAAATGCACATATAATCATCATCATACCTTGATATAAAATATCTGACATTTGACTACCTTCTGTTTGTACTAATCTTGTAATACCACTCATATAATCAGGTACTTTTAATTCAAGCCATACATGTACTGTTATTAAAGTAATACATATTAAAGCATATATTACATCTCTTTTAGTTAAATTTTTAAATAATTTTATCATAATATTCCTTTCTAAATTTTATTTACTTTTTTAATATTTTCTTTCATTCTTGTAATAACACTTATACAAGTTTTTAAATCTTCTTTAGATATATCTTGTGTAATTATATCTTCTAAATCATGTAATCTTTTTTTGTTTCTTTCAAACATTTTTTTACATTCATCATTTAATAATATTTTTTTACATCTTGTATCTTCTTCGTTAACTACTCTACTTATAATATTATTCTTTTCCATAGTTTGAAGAACTCCTGAAACAGTTGCTCTTCTTAAATTTAATACACTTTCTAATTCTTTTTGATATACATCGTCATTTTCATGTTTATGTAGATACTCAAGAATTTGTAGTTGTGTTGGACTTAGTTTTTTCTTTGGTTTATCTTCACTAAATTTAAATAATGTTCTTGCGATTATTTTATCTAGTGTTTTGATTTGAAATAGAATTCTTTCTTGTTTCATATTTTTTCTCCTTAATGGTACTTGATAAATATATAACTTATATTATTAATTGTCAAGTGCCTTACAATATTTTTGTTTACATTATTATTTATATATGTTAAAATCTAGGTACGAAAGGATTTGATATATATGAACAAGTTTGTAAACGATTTATACTTTTTATCTATAAAATCATATTTACTTGATGAAAAAGATACCGTTGAACTTCCTAGTGGTAATATTACTATTAAGGGTGTTAAAGAAAGTGATCCTTCTTGTTTAGGTAGTGTAGTTTTTATAAGCACTGTACATAATAAAGAAGGAGAAAGTCTACATACTGAAATATTTACTAAACAAAGTGATTTAACTATTGATGAATTACTAAATTCTAGTGATGTAGATAGACTTAGATTTTTATTTAGAAAAAATCCTCCATTTATTGGAAAGAGATTTACAAGTCATAGTGTTACTAAGAACTTTAGTAATGGAAGTGATAAAGAATTAGCTAAATTAATTGACGAAATTGCTGAATTAGCAAGAGATGAATACCATGAAATGGTTGGTGTTCAAAGACACAGTAAAAGACATGAAAGAACTCTTAAATAGAGTTCTTTTTTTGACTTATGATGAATTTTATGGTATAATATATCCGCATTTAAAAAGGGGGGTTTTAAAATGTTTGGTGATGAATTAATTTTAGGAGTTAAAGAATTAACTATAGATAATAAAGGTAGAATATTTTTACCTAAGAAAAGTGGTTGTGAAACTGGAGATAAAATAGTATTTGCATCTTCAGATGAAGGATTAATTACTTTATACAACTACACTGCTATAGAAAATAAAATTAAATATTATAATAGAAGAATAAATGCTTCTGAAAATATTAAATTTATTGAAGCAATGCAAAATGAAATGAAAAAAGTATATGCATCTTGCTTAGGTACAGGTAATGTTGATAAACAAGGAAGAGTTACTATACCAGCACATATTATTGAAGAATATGGTTTAAGTGAAACAGTTATTGCTCAAGGTTGTGGTAAAGGATTAACATTATTTAAATCAAAAGAAGAAAGAGAACAATATATTAGAAGTTTAAAATAAAAAATGTAGATTAAGTTCTACATTTTTTGTTTAGAAATTATTTCTACCAAAAGCACCTGTTTCATTTAGGTATCTTTGACTATGTTTTTTTGCTGCTTCAAATGATGACCATGTTGTTCCATCTAATGCTTTAAATACTCTTTCAGGTTGTTTTACTTGCCCTACTTTATTAGCTATAGGATTACTTATTCCGTTTGGTAAATTTTGTGAACTACCATATCCTCCATTTTGCATAGTTGGGTTATTAAAATTTTTAGGAAGTTGCATTCCTGGTTGACCAAAATTCATCATATTATCACCACTTTCGTTATATTTATTATAATACTTTATTCTTATATTTACAATGTGGAGTCGTTGTGGAAGATAAAATATTTATTTTTTAGTTTAAAACTTATATAATTATATATGAGGAAGTGAAAATATGTTAAAATACGAAAGTGATTCTAGAAAGGTATGTGAAGGACAAGTTTTTGTTGCGTTAAAGGGATTAACTGTTGATGGACATGACTTTATACCTTCAGCAATAGAAAAAGGTGCTTCTAAGATTATTTGTGATCATGAAATAGAATGTTCTATTCCTTATGAAGTTGTACCTAATACAGATGAATATTTAATTAATACTTTAAAAAGTGAATATGGTAAAGATATAGATGAATTAACATTAGTTGGTGTTACTGGTACTAATGGTAAAACTACTAGTTGTTATTTAACTTATCAAATGTTACTTAATTTAGGAGTTAATGCTGCTTATATTGGTACTATTGGTTTTTATCATAAAGATAAGTTTATTGAACTTAATAATACTACTCCTGATGTACTTACTATATATAAGTTATTTATGGAAGCTAAAGATGCTGGATGTACTCATATAGTTATGGAAGTTAGTAGTCAAGCTCTATCTTATAATAGACTTGCTGGTATAAATTATGATGTTATATCATTTACTAATTTAACGCAAGATCATTTAGATTACCATAAGACAATGGAAAATTATTTAAATGCTAAATTAATGATTTTAGATCATATGTCAGATGGAGCTAAATTAATAGTTAATAGTGATGATGAAAGCAGTAGTGCATTCACATCTAAATATGATAATAATACATCATATGGATATAACGGAGACTATAAGATTATTAATTTTGAAACTACTCCAAGTGATACTAATTTAACATTTAGTTATGATAATAAAGAATATAATGTAGTTACTCCATTAACAAGTAAATTTAATGTTTATAACTATTTAACTATGTTATCTATAGTACATAATTTAGGATTTAGTATAGATGAAATAATTGATAAAACTAAAGATTTAAAAGCACCTAAAGGTAGATGTGAAGGATATAGAGTTAATGGTGGATTTGCTGTTATAGATTATGCTCATACACCAGATGCAGTTGAAAAAGTTATTACTGCTTATAATGAACTTAAGAAAAATAAAGTTATTACTATTGTAGGTTGTGGTGGAGATAGAGATCCTAAGAAGAGACCTATTATGGGTAAAATAGCTACTGAACTTAGTGATTATGTTATATTTACTAATGATAATCCAAGAACAGAAGAACCTGAAAATATTATGAAAGATATTTTAGCTGGTGTTGAAAAAGATAACTATGAAGTTATCTTAGATAGACGTGAAGCTATTAAAAAAGGAATTGATAATTTTGAACAAGATGATATTTTATTAATACTTGGTAAAGGACATGAAAATTATCAAATTATTGGTAAAACTAAACATCATTTAGATGATGCTGAAGAAGTATTAAATTATAAAAAAGATTAAAGTTTTTCTTTAATCTTTTTAAGTGCATTAATTCTTTTAGGTACATATATATCTTTATGAGCAGATGCATCTGCGAACTGTACTTTAAGTCTTAATAATTCTAATTCTCTATCTTTTATGTTTTCTAAATCAATTATTTCATCATGTTTTTCTATAACATATAACATTCTTTTAGCATCTTCTTCACTAAAGTTTAATCTTCTTAATATTGGTAGAGCTATTTCACTTGATTTTTGTCCATGGCCATGAAAATGTCTTACTCCATCATTTCCATCTTGATAAGAAAATGGTTTACCTATATCATGTAAAAGAAGTATCATTCTTAAAATATAGTTTTTTTCTGATACACTTATTGCTTTTAATGTATGTTCATAAACATCTAAATCATGATGAGGATGATTATGAGGAAAACCTTTAGTTGATTTTAATTCAGGTATTAAATCAAATATATAATCTTCATTTAATTTAATTTGTTTATACACATCATCACTAGTTAATATTATTTCTAAATAATTCATATAAATCACAAGTATATTTTATCATAAAAAAAGAGTAATTTTATTACTCTTTTTAAATGTAGTTGTTTTATGTATTATTTTTAATTTTTAATTTT
The DNA here is from genome assembly GCA_045535005.1 of Bacilli bacterium. Taxonomy (GTDB): domain Bacteria; phylum Bacillota_I; class Bacilli_A; order RF39; family UBA660; genus CAG-1000. The sequence continues at coordinate 2,927 of JAZSKU010000049.1, read as the reverse complement.
TAGTTTTAATAGGATAAGATTTATAACTTTGTACTAACTATCACATCTCCTTTCACTAATTTAATATTAATATACAATTGTTAATATTTTGTGAAAAGTTTGTAATAGTTTTTTAAAAATTATTCATCCCATTTCCAGTCTTTTATTTCTGGCATATCTTCTCCATATTCATGGATGTATTCTTTATGTTCAATAAGTTTATTTTTACACCATTCATTTAGAGATGTTCTTGCATCACCTAATTGTGGTAAGTATTTTAATGCATCCATAACTAGGTTATATCTATCTAATTTATTTTGTACTTTCATATCGAATGTTGTTGTGATTGTACCTTCTTCTATATAACCATGTACATGAAGATTTTTATTAGTACGTTTATATGAAAGTTGATGTACTAAATTAGGATATCCATGGAATGCGAATATGATTGGTTTATCTTTTGTGAATAAGTTATCATATTCATCATTATCTAATCCATGTGGATGATTTTCTGGACTTTCTAATTTCATTAAGTCAACTACGTTAACTACTCTAATTTTTAATTTAGGGAAGTTTTCTCTTAATATTTTAGTTGCAGCAAGTATTTCCATTGTTGGTGTTTCACCTGCGCATGCCATAACGATATCTGGTTCTTTACCTTCATCATTACTTGCGAATGACCAAACTCCTAAACCTTTTGTACAATGTTTTACTGCTTCTTCCATAGTTAACCATTGTGGTCTTGGATGTTTAGATGCAACTATAACATTTATATAGTTTTTACTTCTTACACAGTGATCAAAACATGATAATAATGTATTTGTATCTGGTGGTAAGTATATTCTTACTGTATCTGCTTTTTTAGTTACTATATGGTTTAAGAATCCTGGATCTTGATGTGTGTATCCATTATGATCTTGTTGCCATGCATAACTACTTAATATCATATTTAATGATGATATATCTTTTCTCCATGGTAATTCACTTGATATTTTAAGCCATTTAGCATGTTGTGAAGCCATTGAATCAATAACTCTAATAAATGCTTCATAACTATGTATAAATCCATGTCTACCTGTTAATAGATATCCTTCTAACATACCTTCGCATAAGTGTTCAGATAATACTGAATCAATTACTCTACCATATGGACTTATGAATTCATCGTTGTCATATCTAATACCATTCCATTGTCTATTTGTTACTTCAAATACATGATTTAATCTATTTGATAGAGCTTCATCTGGTCCGAATATTCTAAAGTTTTTCTTCTTTTCATTTAACTTAATAATATCTCTTATGAAGTAACCTAGTTCCATCATATCTTGTGCTTTATCTTTACCAGGGGACTCTACGAATACACCATAATCTCTAAAGTCAGGAATATTTAATTCTTCAAGAAGAAGACCACCATTAGTATGAGGATTAAGTCCCATTCTTAAGTTACCTTTTGGAGCTAGAGCTTTTAATTCTTTTTTAAGTGTTCCATTTCTATCAAATAATTCTTCTGGTTTATAACTTCTTAACCAAGCTTCTAGAATTCTTACGTTTTCTGGATGATCTTTATTAACAGTTACCGGAACTTGATGTGCTCTAAATGTTCCTTCTATTTGCTTCTTATCTATTGTTTTTGGTCCACCCCAACCTTTTGGAGTTTTTAATATTATCATTGGATAAGTTGCTCTTTTATTTAATCTTGTTTTACTCTTAATTAAATTAATTTCTTGTACACATTTATCTAATGTTTTAGCCATTAGTTCATGCATTTTAGCAGTTGTACTTGCTTCTACTATATATGGATTCCATCCACATCCTTCAAAGAATTTAATTAATTCGTCTTGTGGCATTCTTGCGAATATTGTTGGGTTTGCGATTTTAAATCCATTTAAATGTAAGATTGGAAGTACTGTTCCATCTGTCATTGGATTTATTATTTTATTTAAATGCCAAGATGCTGCTAAAGGTCCTGTTTCTGCTTCTCCATCACCTACTACACAAGCAGCAATTAAATCTGGATTATCTAATACTGCACCGAAAGCATGTGCAAGACAGTAACCAAGTTCTCCACCTTCATTTATACTACCAGGTGTTTCTGGAGCAACATGTGATGATACTCCTCCTGGGAATGAGAATTGCTTACATAGTTTTTTTAATCCTTCTTCATCTTCTGTAATATTAGGATAGATTTCTGTATAACTACCCTCTAAATATGTATTAGCTACCATTGCTTGTCCACCATGACCAGGTCCTGACACATATAACATATTTAATTTATTTTTATTAATAATTCTATTTAGATGTACATATACAAAGTTTTGTCCAGGAGCAGTTCCCCAGTGACCTACTACATTAGGTTTAATATGTTCTAATGTTAAAGGTTCTCTTAATAAAGGATTATCTTTTAAATATAATTGTGCTACAGACAAATAATTACATGCTCTATAATATGCATCTATATTTTTTAATTCAGTTTCTGTTAATGCTTTCATTTTTCCTCCTTATTCTCCATAATAATTTTACTATATTTTAATATAAAAAAAAAGAGTTTATAAAACTCTTTCACATAAATCTTCGTATTTCTTTCCATATGGAGTTATTACAAATTGTCTAGTATCTTCATCTATTATTTTAATCTTAATAACTAATCTATTTTTAGGTAAGATATCTTCTATTAAATCAGACCATTCTATTACACAAATACCTTTTTTAGTAAAGTATTCTTCAATACCTATGTCTTGTTTAATATCACTTAATCTATATACATCCATATGATATAAATTCATTTCTCCATTATCATATTCTTTTATTATATTGAAAGTTGGAGATGTAATATTATCTGTAATACCAAGTGCTTTAGCAAAAGCTTTAGTAAATACAGTTTTACCACTACCTAAATCTCCTTCTAAACATATTACCATATTTGGAAATTTTTCTGATTCTAAGTTTTG
>JAZSKU010000112.1:0-5646 GCA_045535005.1 Bacilli bacterium | reverse complement strand
TTTATAGCAAATGGAACTAATGTAGCACCACTCTTTTGAGTCATAGAAACAGCCCCAAATTTAAAATCTAATAATAACTTATCAGTTCTATTTCTAGTACCTTCCGGGAATAAACAAACAGCTTCTTTATCATTTAAACTCTTAATAGCATCTGCCATAGCATTAGGATTCTTTTTACTTCTATCAACAGGTATTACATTTAATAACTTAAAGAAAAATCCAAATGGTCCTTTAACTAATTCTATTTTAGAAAAAAATCTAATATGTCTTTTAGTAGACATAGCAACCAACACAGGATCAAAAGCATGAACATGATTTCCAGCAAATATGACACTACCTTCATTAGGTATATTATCTGTATTAATAAAATTTGGTCTATATAAAATCTTAAACAAAAAAGCTATAACAGCTTTAGCAAAACTATAAAACATATTACCTCCTAATTATAATTAGAAAACTCTTTAATAAAATTAATTAAAGCATCTCCAATTAATTTAACATTATCCAAATTATCAATATCTCTATATTTAGCATTAATCTCTATTTGTATAACATCTATATCAGTATTAGAATAAACATATTTAGTTATTCCACCACCACTAAATGGTTCATTATATTTAATATTATAAATACCTACATCATTAAAATGTTTTTCTAAACTCTTAATTGTATTATAATCAATAGATAAATTTTTTAAAGTACCAAATTCTACATCAAAATCTCTATCTTCTCTAGCACCATGTAAATCAATAACTAATTTAATATCATGTGCTTTAATAATTTTAACAAGATTATGTTTAAAATCATCTTCAATTAAAGAATTAGAATCTATTCCAGTATCTTTATTTTTAATATATGCATGAGTATCTATATTATTAGAAATATATAAAGCAAGTCCACGAGTAAAAGGTTCACCAAATTTAATAACTCCATTTCCTTTATCTTGTTCCATTGTATGAGCAGCAGTTATAATTACAGGTAAACTACCCACTTTATATACATATTTATTATTATCTTCACTTTCAAATTTTAATATTTCTTCTTCAAAATTCATATCTTCACCATAAATAAATTATAACAAAAAAAAGATACTTATAAAAGTATCTTATTTACTATAGCTAACTGTATATGTAGGTCTTCCATCTTGAGTAACACCTTCAGTTATTGAGTATCCACTAGGTAATTGATTAGATGCAGTTTGACCTAGCAAGAAATAACCTTGTCTTCCTGTACCTTCATCACCTACTGCTGGATTATATCCTACAAAAGTTCCACCATATATTTTAAAGTTTTGACTGGCTCCTAAATTTAATATTGAAATAATTCCATTGGTAGTATCACTCTTATAAAAGCCACCATCAAAGTATCCACCATTTATAACAGTTTTACCTTTCTTAGATGCAGCAGTACTTGAATCAGTAACACCTACAAAAAATCCGTTATGATTACTAATAATTTTACTTGTATCATATTCTTTAATAAATCTACCACTATTAATTGTAAAATTACCACGAGGTGTTGCTAACATAGATTTATAATTCTTTTTAAAATTAAAAGTTCCATTACCTTCTATTGTTAAAGAAGATAAATCTCTTTGTAAATCAAATATAGAAGCTTGACCAAAACCATCAGCAACTGTAATAGTTTTACCATTCATATTTAATGTAATTGATATACCACCATTTATAATAATAGGTGCAGTAACTACAATATCAGAGCCTAAAACAATAGTACCACTAGTTTTAAATGCTTCTTTTAATTCATTAAAACTATTAATAGTATTTGGTTCAATCATAACATCTCCAGTAATAGAACCACTACTATTCATTTCAAATTCTTCTCCACTTTCAGCTATTTCTGATTTAATAATATCTCCTATTTGTTCTATTTTAATTGGATTTTGACTAGTACCAGTAACTTCTATTTTATAAGAACCATTTGTTACATTAAGAGTTTTAATATTACCTCTAGTATCAACAACAATATAATAATCAAGTTCTTCTCCATCCATTGGTAACCTATGAGCACCTTCTACAACATTACTATAAATAAGTTTACCAGTTGTAATATATTGACCTGAAACAGATTTAACATGTGATTTAACTTCAGTTTCAAATGCATCTTGTTTTGCTTTATTAAACATCTCAAGTACATTTGGCATCGCAATAATAACTAAAATTGCTAAGATTGCTATAACTGCTAAAAGTTCAACAAGCGTAAAACCTTTTTTATTCATTTAACTTCACTCCTACTATAATTTAAGTATACTCTATATACAAAATAAATCAATAAAAAAGAAGGATTACTCCTTCTATTTATGATAAACTTTCTTTTTCATATCGTATGTTACTGTATCAAACACATCATAATAGGCAACACCATCATCACATACTCCCTGCTCTCCCGTTATACCAACACTTACAAAACGATAAGATTCTCCTTTTTGTATTTCATCATTCAAATATACTTCATCAGCAGTATACATATAACCTTTTTCAAATAAACAGAATTCTGCATTGCCTCTTAATGTATTATCATAACCATCAACTAGATCTTCAACCCAAATTACATCTCTATATGTATAAAGATTCCCAGGAAGCGTATTATATTCAGAGTCAAACCATTCTCCCCAAGTCATACCAGGTTCATAATTATAATCTTTATTATCAATTTTAACTTTCTTTAATACTACTGTTTCACCTTCATCTTCAACAACAGCTCCATGTTTATTCATTTCAAATTCATTTCCACTTTCAGGTACTTCAGATTTAATAGTTTCTCCTATTTCTTGTACTTGAATAGGATTTTTACTTGAACCAGATGCAGTAATTTTATATTCTCCATTTGTTACATTAAGTTTCTTAATATTACCTTGACTATCAAGTTCAATATAGTAATCTAATTCTTTTCCATCCATTGGTAACTTTGCTGCATCTTCTACTACATTACTATAAATTAATTGACCACTTGTAATAAACTCATTAGAAACTGCTTTAACATGTGATTTAACTTCAGTTTCAAATGCATCTTGTTTAGCTTTATTAAACATTTCTAAAACGTTAGGCATAGCAATAATTACTAAAATAGCAAGTATAGCTATAACAGCTAATAATTCAACTAATGTAAATCCTTTTTTATTCATGGTATACCTTCTTTTGCATATCGTATTTTACATCTTCTCTTTCATCATAATATGCTTCTCCATCTCGACAATAACCAGAACCAACCATTTCTCCAACATCATTAAAGAAATATTCAACATCTTTAATTATTTCCTCATCCAAATAAACTTCATCCCAAACATACATATAACCTTTATCAAATAAACAAAATTCTGCTCTAGATCTTAAAGTTTCATTATCATCATTAGTAGGTCCATATAACCAAATAACATCTCTATATGTACCTGTATCACCTGGAAGAGTATTATATTCAGATGCATACCATTGTGCCCAAGTCATACCTGGAACATAATTATATTCTTTATCATCAATTTTAACTTTCTTTAACACTAAAGTATCTCCATCTTTTTCTACAATTACTCCATTAGCATTCATTTCAAATTGTTGACCACTTTCTGCAGTTTCAGTAATTAAAGTATCGCCAACTTGTTCAGCTTTAACTGGATTTTCACTTGATCCAGTTGCAGTAATTTTATAGTCTCCATTTGTAACATTAAGTTCTTTAATATTACCTTTAGTATCAAGCTCAATATAGTAATCAAGTTCTTCTCCATCCATAGGTAACTTAGCTGCTCCATCAACTACATTACTATAAATTAATTTCCCTGTTGTAATAAACTCATTAGTAACTGCTTTAACATGTGATTGAACTTCTGTTTCAAATGCATCTTGTTTTGCTTTATTAAACATTTCTAAAACATTTGGCATCGCTATAATTACTAAAATTGCTAATATTGCAATAACAGCTAAAAGTTCAACTAATGTAAATCCTTTCTTTTTCATTTAAATTCACTCCTATCTTCTAAATTAAGTATACATCTATACCACATATTATTCAACAATAAAAGAAACTAATTAACATTAGTTTCTTTTATATTTATCTTCTAGATTCAATAGCAACATCACCACTAATAACTGTGCCAGTTTCATTAACTATAACATAACCACCATTATAATAACGGTAATCAATTAGACAACAATTTCTAATATTATTCGCTAAATTTACTGAATCAGCAGCAGTTTCACCTTTTGAAGAATCATAAGTATAAGCAGTTGCTTGATTAGCGATAAATTTATTATTTGAAACAGTTATAGTAAGAGAACTTGTACTATAATCTTTAGCACTAAATGCTACATAATTAGGTTTAGTACATTTTACATCAAAAGTGTTATTCGAAACAACAAAAACTCCATTAAAATATGAACCAATATCTATTAACTTATCACTTGCTGCTAAAGCATTAAATGTATTATTTTCAAATGTTACATCTATATTTGTAATTTTATCTGATAAACCATTAAAATTTACTGTAGCATTATTAAATGTACAATTTTTAAATGTATATTTAGTCTTGATACCCGCTGTTTCAGGAACAACTTTTACCATTATTTCTAATCTATCAGTTGGATTATTATTTCTCTTATATAAATTAGTAAATATCACATTATCAAATGTAAATGTATGATTAGAATTTGGTCTAATTTCTATAAGAGCAGAATTATAATCTGTAATTATTTCACCATTTTTTATTGTAACATTAGCATCTAATCTAATACCATTTATATCTAGTTTTTTTCCATTTAAATCAATTACTGAATCATATTTTATAATTTGTGAATATCCACTAATATCATTATCTAAAATAATTGTGACACCTAAATTACTATTTACAGCAGCAACAAGCTCATCAGCGGTTTTAACATGTATAGGAACTGGCGCTCCTAAAATATTACCATCAATAATAATTCCATCTTCTGTTATTTCAATTATTTCTTCTTGTGATAAATCAGATACATTATCTGAATTTATTTCATCTTCTACTTTTAATCCATCTTTTTCACTTGAGAATTGATGTTCATTATTTGTAGCTCCCATTAATACGATATGTCCTTGACTATCAACTTCAACATAATAATCAATTTCAGTATTACCATCTAATTTTAATGCGTTATCACAATCAACACCATTAATTCTACAGTAAACTATATGCCCTCCACTTGAAGAAGCAATAGAATCACTTAACCATTGTTTATTAGTAGTAGAAATTATAGTTTTAATTTCAGTTTCGAATGAATCTTGTTTTGCTTTATTAAACATCTCTAAAACATTAGGCATAGCAATAATTACTAATATAGCAAGTATAGCTATAACAGCAAGTAGCTCAACTAATGTAAATCCTTTTTTCTTCATATTTTCTCTCTTCTTATTTTAATCTATTAATAGTATACCCCCCCGATATATTTTTTCAAGTACGCTTTACAAACAAAAAAGAGTCTATGTAAACTCTTAATCTTTAAACTTAAATCTTCTTTTTCTTTCTTCTCTATCAAATGATAAAAATATAGATACAAACATAAATAATACAGTAACTATAATCATATATCTAATATCATTAAATACAAATAAGAAAAGCACTACACAAAATCTTAATATATTTTGAGTATATTCATATACATAATTATA
>JAZSKU010000052.1:0-2538 GCA_045535005.1 Bacilli bacterium | reverse complement strand
ACATTTGATGTAGAAATAATGTCATATGAATATATAGATACAATACTATAGCAAACACGATGATCTTCATTAAATACAGTTAAATCAAATAAAGCTCTTTTAAATAGTAATATAGATATAGAAATATTAAATAATGTTTATAAAGAAGTAGAAGTTAGTAGAGTATATCTAAATCCAGATCTAAAAGAGAATGAAGAATTAATGGAATTAATAGGTACTATATTAATGATAATATTTATACTACCATGTTTCTTCTTAATAATAACAATTGTACAAATGATAGGAGCAGAAATAAACGAAGAAAAGTCTTCAAAATCAATGGAAATAATTATTTCAAGTGTATCTCCTAAAATACATTTCTTATCTAAGTTAATTTCTGCAAATGTATTTGCAATAGTACAAGGAGTATTATTTATTATTTATTCAATTATTGGTTCAGTTATAAGAGTAGTATTCTTTACACCAGATGTATCTAACTTAACAAGTCAAATACCAGTGAGTGAATTAACTGGACTTAATGAATATGTAAAAATGTTTATAGAAAGCGATATGGCTTCTAGAATAGTAAGTGGACTTCCATTAATAATATTAATGCTTATATTAAGTTTCTTAGCTTATTCATTATTATCAGGAATACTTGCTAGTATGACAACTAATATGGAAGACTTCCAACAATTACAAAGTCCAATAATGTTATTCTTAATGACAGGATATATGTTAGCAATATCATCAGTTATGTTTGATGGATCAATACTTATGAAAGTAGCATCATATATACCATTCGTATCAGGTATATTATCTCCAGTAACATATACACTCGGACAAATATCATTGATAGAACTAGCTATATCAAACTTATTACTGTTAATAACATGTTACTTATTATTTAAATACGGACTTAGAATATATAAAGTAGGTATATTAAATTATTCAAGTGATAAATTATGGACAAAAATATTAAAATCATTAAATCAAGAAAAATAGCTTAAAAAGCTATTTTTAATTTCAAAAAAAGTGTAAACAAATATATACTAACAAAATAAAATATGATAGTATATATATCTACAAAGAAGTGATAGAAATGACAAAAATAGTATTAGACGAAATACCAAAAGGTTTTTATAAAAAGAAGCTAAACCGAGGAGTAAGTGCAAGATGTTATCTTACAGAATCAGGGGATGTCTTTAAAAAATATTATCAAAAAGTAGGTTACGTAAACCTACTACAAATGTTAAGTGAACAAAAAAGTGATATGTTCGTATTCCCAAGAGACTTAGTGTTTTTACATGACACAAGAGATGAAAACTTCGTAGGATATTTAATGAGATATGCTAAAGGAGTACAATTTGATTCATTAGATGAAAGTATTAAAATGAAACAATTTCTAAGACATATGTTAGAACTAGAAAAAGAAATGTTAAGACTAACTGAGTGTGGTATAATTATGGAAGACTTAAATCAAGGTAATATACTATATGATAAAGAAGATGGTTTTACAGTAGTAGATACAGATTTATATGATATTACATTAGATGATAGTTTTAAACAAATGTATAGAGAAAGTATAAAAGACTTAGGAGAAACAGTAGTATCAGAATTAATTGGTATAGGAAACTTTATAATGCCACAAATACAAGAAGAAGTATATAACTGCGCTGCACATGGCTTTATAAGACCAACAACAATGTTAGAAAGAATAATCGCACTTACAGAACCAGAATGTGGTAAAGTAGAGACACTAGCTGATTTTGAAAGAAATATAACATTAATGAGAAAACCAAAATAAGGAGGATAAATGTTAAGAATAGGGATTGATATAGATGATACATTAACTAATACAAGTGAATTACTTACTGAATATGCACATAAATATGATAGTGATTATACAAATGATAACTATATTATTAATAACGTTCCTAAAATTGTAAGAGGAATATTTGATGAACCATTATTAGTAAAATTCTTTACAGATCATGCACAAGAATTAGGAAGAAACGTAACAGTAAAAGAAGGTGCAAAAGAAGTAATAGATAAACTAATTAATGATGGTCATGAGATAATATTCATTACCGCAAGAAGCGATACTTACTTTACAAATGCAGAAGAATTCAATAAAGAATACTTAACAAAGAATAATATCAATTATCATAAACTAATATGCGCAAAATCGTATAAAACACAAATATGTAAAGAAGAGAAAATTGACATAATGTTTGACGATGCAGTTGACACATGCGAATCAATGCAAAAAGAAAATATAAAAGGAGTAGTATTCACCTCACAAATAAATAAAGATAGACAAACTACATGTGATAGAGTATCATCATGGAAAGAATTATATGACTATATAAATATTTTTGTAAAATCACAAAATTAAATTGACAAAAAATCAAAATTCATTATATAATGAATATGACATAGAAATAAACTATGTCAAAAGAATACTTCTACGAATATAAGTGTGGATGTATTCAACCAAAACCCCCTGAAAGATAGGTCGAAAGACCTATCGCTTTTTTTATGTCAATGTTTATAAGG
>JAZSKU010000009.1:0-2412 GCA_045535005.1 Bacilli bacterium | reverse complement strand
TGGCCTCCGACTTATAAAATGTTATATTAGTTATTAAGCTAAATAAAGCGTTATTTTGAATAAATACATTTTTAAATGTTGTTATAGTTGTTGCTAAGATAAGCCCTACTACACATGGCTTTAATCCTTTTAAAATTGATTTTATTAGTTTGTTATTTTTATATTTATTTAATGTTTTAGCAATTATTATAATTATTATAAATGATGGTAATATAACTCCAAGAGTTGATGTTATACTTCCTAGTATATTTGTTGTTTTAAGTCCTATAAATGTTGCTATATTTATTGCAAATGGTCCAGGAGTACTTTCACTAATTGCTATAAAATCTATTAATTCATTAAGTGTAAGCCAACTATGAGTTAATACTTCTTTTTGTATTAATGGAATCATAGCGTATCCACCACCAAATGTGAATAATCCTATCTTAAAGAAAGTTAAGAATAATATTAAGTATATCATTTCTTCTCCTTTCTAATTATATATGAGTATATAATTCCTAAAAAAGCACTTATTAATAAAATATATATTGGATTTATATTTATAAGTAATATTAATAATGTACTCATTAATATAATGAAGTGACTAAATATATTTTTATCACATGATTTATACATAGTTATAAATGCATTTAAGATAAGTGCTACTACAGCACATCTAATACCAAAGAATGCATTTTGAAATATTATATTCGTTTGTAATAATTTTAATATTGGATATAAAAGTAATATTATTAAAAAAGATGGTAGAATTAAACCTAATGTTGAAAATATTGCGCCAGGCAATTTGTTTACTTTGTATCCTACATAGGTTGATGTGTTTACTGATATTGGTCCTGGAGTTGATTCTGCTATAGTGATTATATCTGACATTTCTTTTTTAGTTATATATTTTTTACTTTCGGTTACTTCTTTTTCTATAAGTGATATCATTGCATAACCACCACCAAATGTAAATGCACCTATTTTAGCAAATGTTATGAATAATTCTAAGTTCTTTTTCATGGTTTGTCCTTTCTTAAAATTCTATATGAAATAATAATGTACTTTTACTTTCTTTATCTGCTTGAGATTCCATTTTTGTATTACTTTTAACTCCTATATTTTTAATTGCTAAATCTATAGATGTAGCTGTTTTTGATGACATAGTTGCTGATGAAGAGCCTTTTAATTCTAATGTTTTTGATTGAATTGAGTCTTCATCTTCTAATCTCATATTTACTAAATTAGTTATTGTATGATCGTTTTCAAACCATTTTAATTTAGGTTTTTTTGGTTTCCTAGTACCTTTAAATATTGTTTTGTCTTTACCGCTTCTTTCGTTTGTACCTGTATATACGTTTGTTGATTCATAAGAATCATTCGCACTTAAAGCACTTCTTACTTTGCCTTTTACATCTATATCTTTTTTAGTTTTTGTTATTTCTGTATTTGATTCAGTTATTTCTATTGAACATGATTTAGCACCTAAGCAGTATGCAATGTTTTCTAGTTCAGCTAATCTTTCTTCGTGTGCTTTACTAAATATACAATCTGTTCTTATAAATGTGTTTCTATCCCAATTATCTACATAATATAATGCATCACATGTCGCTGATGGTATGAATTTAATACCACTATCTTTGATTACTTCATCATATAGGTGTAATATTTCTACATTTTTATCATTACTTATCCAACCTATTGCTCCTTCACAAACATCAATGTTTTTTCTAACAGCATCATCTACTATTTGAATTAAGTTTGGCATATTAAATTTTTTGTTTACATAGTCTTCTTCAAATATAGGATTATACTTTTTAAATCGTTTATTTCTTGAATCTATTTTTCTTTGCTCATTATAATCTTTAAAACTTTTATCTATTGATGTAATAAATTTTTTATGTTTTTTTGATGTAGTATCTGCGATATTTTTAGCTTCTTCACCTATTTTATTAGCTATTTTTTTACTGCCTTCTAAAGTTTTGTTTGCTAAATCTTTTATTTTTAATTTCATGGTTATTACTCCTTCATTTTAGAATTTGTTTTTTACGCGATTATTTCTTTTCTAATAGACACACACATTCTATATGTTTTGTTCTTGGAAACATATCAGCACAAGATATTTCTTTTAATTCATAATTGTTTAATAGATCTATATCTCTTTTTAATGTTTTGGGATTACATGATATATATACTATTTTAGATGCGCTTGAGTTATCTAAAAATTTAATAACATCTTTTGATAAACCGCTTCTTGGTGGATCTAATACTATTGAGTCAAAGTTTCCTTTTATATTTTTAGCGTCATTTAATATGAATTCTATATTTTTTAAATTATTTAGTTTTTTGTTTTCATTTGCATCTTTAATAGAAGATTCATTTATTTCACAGCCTATAATTTCATTAAAGTTGTTTTTTAGATATATACCTATA
>JAZSKU010000003.1:0-5910 GCA_045535005.1 Bacilli bacterium | reverse complement strand
AACATCAACATTTCTATAAATAAATCCATAACCTTTAGAATCATGATCATCCCAACTATTACATTCATCAGCAATTATTGGAACACCATTTTTAACTTCATAACAACTATTTTGACAATCACTTAAATCTAAGTTACCAGTATCATCAATCTTGATTTCACAGTCATATAATTTAGTTGTATTTAATACATCATATGAACATGTATGATCATATTCAAGTAAATCAGCACTACTCTTAAGAGTAATATTACTAAAATGCCAATCTATATCATATACACCTGTTTTACCAGTATCATTATTATTACTTACTGGATAAACGAAATCATCAAGAGCAGTTTGTCCGTTATCACTTCCTGTTCCTTCAGTAACAATACCTGTATAAACTTGAGTTTGATATTTCTTAGGTTGCCAGAAATCAGCTTCAGTTACAGTAATAAATGTTGCATAATCGTTTGTAGGGAATTGTTCATCTTTAGCTTCACATTTTGCAGCAGTTTCAGCTCCAGTACACCACGCATAATGATGTTTAAGAGTTTTATCACTTGTATAATTTTCTTTATTTACTTCTACTTCAGTATTTCTAATATACTTATAGCAATTAGGATTTGCATCATCAGCATTTTTACAATGGTAAGTATTATTTAAATCAGAATCAACAAGTCCAATTTCTTTTTCAAATTCAGTTTCAGTACCATAATTCTTATCATCATATGTTACTGATAATTCAACACATTTATCAGCTTCATCACATGATGATTGTTTTAAAATATGATCTTTAGAAGTACCATCACTAGTAGCAGGTTGAACGCTTACAGATACTAAAGAATAAGAGTTATATGGATAAATAACTTCACCAGATTCATATAAATTACAATTTTGTAAATCATATATCCATTGAGCAACAAAGCTTAAAGCATCTTGATATGCTTGTTTTGCATCCGCTTCTTTTTGTGTAACAGTATCGGTTGCATGGTCACCATAATCACCAGAACTATGAGTACATCCACCACCACCGCATGACCACCTTGTATCTACACAATTACCTTCAGAATCGGTTGAACCACAAGCACTACCACCAGAGCAGTATTTACCAGATCCAGAACAACTATCAGATGTAGGTGCTGTACCTTCATGATGAGATGGGTATTGAGATGTATTAGTTGGATTTGTAAACAATCCATTTTCATTATAAGTAAATCCAGCAGCTTTATATTCAGCAGTACCATCTTTAGGCCAATCATATTGTAATGTTGGATAAGCTTGAGAATTAGAAACACTTAGTGAGCAACCACAACAATTTGATGTACAACTTCCGCTATTTGCATATTTATATGAAGACTCATAACTTTCATTTTTTAATTCTTCCCATTTTTTCCACTCATTCCATTTACTAATTGCAGTTTCAACTCGATCATCATATTCTTGAAGCCAACTTTCACCATCAGCATTAGGAGTATCATAATATATTTCAGTTGTACATTGTCTCTTTTGAAGTACAACACTACTTAATTTAAAGTTAGATTTTCCAACTTGTTTAATATATGGATCTTCAATTACTGAATCAGCTTGTAATTTAGGAACTATATCATATTGGAATTGCATACCAGCGTATACTCTAGTTTTATTAGCCATGTAGAAGTAAATTTCATCACGACAATAAATATTACACACTTTAGTATTTACGCCATATTTAGCACTATAATTATATTTTTCTTTTTCGTTTTTATCGCAAGCATTTAAGATACAGTTCATATAAGGATCTTTTTTATCACCTACAGTATACGTATCATATACTCCACTATCGAACACACCTTGGCCTTCACAAGTTTCAGGTAAGTCTGTTCTAGGAACCATATCATCAGCATTACATCTCTTTTCATCGTCACAATAACATGGAACATTTATACTATAAGTATATTTAGAACTACTTAAACTATCATCTCCACCTTCAATCTCTTTTTGTTTTTCTTTGAAGGCAAATGTCATCATAACTTGACTTGCATCAGGATCAGCACAGTTAACATATTGTCTAACATATCCACCTAATGCATATTCTTTTAATGTAACTTCTAATGAATAAGTAGTACTTTCATTACCACCACCATTTAAAGAACATTCTTTCTTTTCACCAGTTATTACAACTTCACAATATTCTTTTTCACAGAAAGCTTCACTTACAGCTCCACTAACTGTATTTCCATTTTTATCTTTAACAACAGCATATACTTTACATGCTGAACTCTTATTTAATAACTCTTCCTTAGTACAAGGAACCATCTTCTCAACATATTTTTCTGGCATTTCAACTTTAATAGTTGTTGTATGAGTACTACTACTTGAAGATTGTTGAGTATTTGATGCAGTAAATTTAGGACCATTTAACTTAGTAGCTTCATTATCTAAGAATGTAATACCACCATTTTTAGCAGCCATAAATAATTTAAGACCACCGATATAATCAGTTTTACCATTATATGTACATAACACACCATCATCCAATGATGATACACAATCTGTACCAGAAACATAACCTGCATTCTTTATTAAATGATTAGCAGTTATTTTATAAACATTAGTATTAGAAATATAATTAAATCTATCACTTTCCATACCAATGTTATCCATACCATCAAGTTGAGAATAATATGCAACCCACATTCTAAGTGCAGTAGTTATAGCAGCATAACTATATTCACCACTATCAACATATTTTGTTGTTCCATCTGCGTATGTACCGTCTTCTTTAACAGTTTGATATAAAATAGCAGCAAGTCCACAATAATAGTGATCTGGACTATTTAAAGTTTCACACTTAGATAAATCTATTTCTGTATTTAAACAATAATCAGTTCCAGCACCTGGACCTTTATTACCAGGTTGAATACAATAAGTAGGATCTCCACCTTCAGTAGCATAATGTGGAATATATAATTGTTTTAAACCTCTTGTCCAATAACTATATTCATGCTCTTCAGTTACAGTACCTTTTGTTTTATATGTATATTTCCACTTAGTAGTTGAAGTACTACTATATTTACAATAACTACTATTTGAAGAACATTTCTTACTAACAGAACTATATTTATAACAAGCTGATGTACAAGCAGATTGACTATCATACTTAACACCATCTTTAGTAGAACCACTTAATGAACATTTATATTTACCAATAAGTCCAAGGAAAGATCTACTACATGTACCATTAACTTTTTCAGTAGTTGTATATGATGCATTTTTACATGCTGATGAAGTAGAATAAGTTTTACCACTACAAGTATACTTAGAACTATATGTTGTTTGAGATGTAGCACCAGTACAAACCCAATTCCCTCTAACATTAGCTATTCTGTTACAAGCATCAATAGCAGCTTGTCTACTAGTATAAATATAAGAACCAGCACCAGAACCTGTAATAACCTCTTTTACAGTTTCATAAGTTGATTTTTCCATCCATTGTAGATATGAATATCCACCAATAGAATAAGCACCAGTATCTTTTATTTTAATAATACCAACTTGTTCAGCAGCATTAACACTATTAAAACTTAATAATAAAACTACTACTAAAAAGAAAGTTTTAAAATACTTCTTTATCATTCCTTATTCACCTTCTTTTTATAAGAAATTATTTTTACAATATAGAATATTGATACTAATAAAATAGGAATTATAACGTAATACCAATATTTAGCAATATAATATAAACACTTTTCAAAGAAATTCATTTGACTTAATTTCTCATTTTCTTCATATTCATAAACAATTTCATCAAATTCTTCTGGTGTTACATCACTAGTATCAGTTTCCATTCTACAAATGTCTTCTAGCGGATTTTCATCACAAAAATTTGTTAATTGATACATATTATATGAAGGAACACTATATGTAATAGTTCTTAATAATTCTCCCTCACAGGCACTACCTTTATCACCATATAAATTTATAGTATATTTTTTAGTATCAAAATGAATATATGAACCTATAGACATAATTAATTTATTATCTTCAGTAGCCTTATATGTCTTTTTAGTATCATCTAAATTATTTGTAACAACAGCTTTAACACCTTCTATACCAGGATGTACTTGTAACAAATAAGCCCATTCTCTTTCCTTAACAATTGTGTTTCCTTTGTCATCGACAGTTGTTTCTTCATAGTCTTGAACAAATTCAACATAAGCCCCTTCTGCCCATTCATTTAACTCCGCATCGTCACATGCCGCATTAGTAATTAAACTAAAAGACATAAAACAAAAAGAAGTAAATATAAGCAAAAATATCTTTTTCATTATTTCACCTACTCTTCTAGTAAAAATTATAACATAACTTTTTTTTAAAGTATAGATACAAAATAATAAAATAAAAAAAGAAATGATATATTCATTTCTTTTAAATTTTGTGTTTAACTTTTCTATATATTACATTAAAAATAGCAATTGTAATTAAAGAACTAATAGCTATTAAAGCAATCTTAATTCCATAATCTTGAACAAACTCAAGAACCATCTCAAATCCACTAGGATCAACCACTGGAATTGGATCAGGTTCTTCTTGATAACCGCCATTATGATTCTCAATTGCTTTATCAAGTAAATCTTCAGTTAAATCATAATTAAGAAACTGAGAAGAACAAACAGTTATTTTATCTTTATAATCTTCACATTTTTTAGAACCATAGAAATTATTATAATATGGAAGATTAATATATAAAGTTCTTAAAAAAGGCGTACAATTAAGTCCACTAACATTAACTGTTACTTTCATAGAAGTACCTTCTTTAATTCCAATGATTTTAATTTCATTACTGCTATTACCAGAATATATATTAGTCTTATACTCTAAAGCTAACCCCGGTATCATATTATAAAATGTTACAGTAAATGAATCAGTACTCTTACTATAACTAGTTTCATATGTTATATAATTTGCTAATCTAGCTAATTCATTTTTCTTTTGATAATCACATTCATCAGCAAAAACAAATATTGGCAAGCACAGTAATAATATAACTAATAACTTTTTCATTCAGCTTCCTCCTCACCGATTAATACGGCATGAACAACAAGTCTTCTATTACCCCCACCAGTACATGTAGATAAAGTTAATATCTTATCTCCATATTTAACACTTTGACTTGAATTAAATACACTTCTACCTTTTATTAATTTAACAAACTTATTAAATTCATTTTTAGAATTAAAATTAGTCTTTAAATAATCAGTTGTATAATCAACTCTATATCCAGCAAATATCTTAAATAAATATGTTTTAGTACCAAAACTATAAGATATAATCATATTTTCAGGATTCTTTCTAAATGATGTATTAAGAACTTTATTTAATGTTCCAAACATAGTTCCATTTAACATACTATGTCCATATATAATATTATTATCATCAAAATTCTTCTTACTATTTCTATAATCTAAATAAATCCAACCCATACTACTATATTTCTTATATATATCATGTTTTAAATAATAACTATTATCTTTATGTTGAACAACAGGATAAGAAATATTAGTCCCATTAACAATTAAATATCCAACAGTTTCATTATTAATCTTCTTTAATGAAGGTAACATATTCGCAAAAGAATACTTTTCTTCAATTTCTTCTTCTGATAAATCTTCTTCCATTGGAATACCTTCATCACTAAGTTCTATATCAGGATCCAAGTCATTAGCAAAAGAACTATTAATAAGTTCATTATTTAATTCTTGAATACTTAATTGTTCTACATATTGATATGACTTAGAAATTATTAAACATACTAAACATATATATACTCCAAGAACACTAATAAGTTTCAAATTATTAAATGTAAGTTGCTTAAATAAATTTTTCCCTAAAAATCTATTAGAATATACTATTCTAAATTCACCATTAAAATCTTTTTTTAATTTTTCA
>JAZSKU010000059.1:0-5263 GCA_045535005.1 Bacilli bacterium | reverse complement strand
AAAAATAGAAAAAACTAGTTCACATATAAATATAAATAAAAAACTAATTAATTACACAATAATATTCTTTTTCATAATAAAATTATAACATAAAAAAACCTAAATATTAATTTAGGTTTTTTATTATTTATAACTATTTCTATACTGGTGAAGTTGCATTATGAACAAGAACTTGAATATCTGTTACATAATAGTTAGCATTACCATCTACTTTAAAATTGTAAGTTGTAATTGGTTTATCATAATTAATAATATCAATACTAGTAATATCAACTATCTTATTATCAGCAGTTAACATTTGATCTCCTACTTTTACATCAAATGCTCTAACCCAACCTTTATCAATAATATAAAGTTCATGTCTTGGACTCATTTCTAATACTTCGCTACCTATTGTCATTTTATATATAGTTGGTGTACTACTTACAAATGTTTTTAAGACTTCTTTTAATTCAACTTCATTAGTATTTAAATCATAACTATATACCATATCTCCTGGCTTTATATCTTCAATATTAACTTGTCCTTTACTAGTATATACTTTAGTACCAGCAACAAAACAAACATATGCACTATAATGTCTAGTATCAGTTTTCATTGTTCTACCATATTCATCTATAGCAACAATTTTAATAGTATGACTAATAAAATAATCAGGTATGATATTATCTACAGTAATTTTAAAATTTGTTGCTTTATCAGTACTTGTAGTTGTATTAACTAAATTATTATCTACATATATTTCATATTTAACACTATTTAATCCATCAATAGATGAGGTATTTGATAAATATGCTGTTAATTTTGTGTTCCATAAATCAGTTGGTATAGTTGTAACAAAACCAACATTATTTAAATTAAATGTAGGAGTCTCTCCACCACCAGTAATAACACCACTACTATTCATAGTAAATGTTTCTCCACTTTCAGCAATAACTGTATTAATAGTATCTCCAATTTGTTCAATTTTAATTGGATTTTGACTTGTTCCAGTAGCAGTAATTTTATAATCTCCATTTGTTATATTAAGAGTTTTAATATTACCTCTAGTATCTAATTCAATATAATAATCTATTTCTTCCCCATCCATTGGTAACTTATGAGCACCACTAACTACATTACTATAGATTTGTTTACCTGTTATAATAAATTCATTAGTAACTGCTTTAACATGTGATTGAACTTCAGTTTCAAATGCATCTACTTTTGCTTTATTAAACATCTCAAGTACATTTGGCATCGCAATAATTACTAATATAGCAAGTATAGCTATAACTGCCAAAAGTTCAACAAGTGTAAAACCTTTTTTATTCATATTTACTCCTATCTATTAATTAACTGTTAACTTTTCTTTTACATTAACACATGTAATATCTTTATAATCAGTTAATTCTTTTACATCTTCATCTGTAATTTTATCTAATTCAACACCATTTTCATCTTCAAATGAAACATAGAAACTATCATTCCATACTATTATTTTAGATAATTTTCTATTTTGAGAAATTTCAAAATAATAATACATTTCTCTACCTTCCATATTAAGACCATTAATGTCATCACTATAACTCTTACATACAGTAGCAGCTTTCTTACCACTTGTATAATAAGCTTTAACAGCTTCACCAGATAAAGCTTGTATTTCAGTTACAAAAACATCTTTTTTTGCACCATTAAATAATTCTAAAACATTAGGCATAGCGATTATAACCAAAACAGCTAAAATTGCTATAACAGCTAATAATTCAACTAATGTAAAACCCTTTTTCATATTATGGAATAATTTCCTCCACTGGCGATGCATTATGCACAAGTAATTGAATATTTGTTACATAATAATTAGAGTTACCTTCAACAGTTAAATTATAAGTTGTAATAGGTTTTTCATAATTAATAACTTCAATATTAGTTATATCTACAACTTTCTTATTAGCATCAACCATTTGATCTCCTTCTTTTACATCAAATGCTCTAACCCAACCTTTATCAACTATATAAAGTTCATGTCTAGGACTCATTTCTAATACTTCGCTACCTATTGTCATTTTATATATAGTTTTTGTACTACTTGTAATTGTATTTAAAACTTCTTTTAATTCGCGAGTATTATTATTTAAATTAAAACTATATACCATATCTCCTACTTTAATATCTTCAATATTAACTTGTCCTTTATCAGTATATACTTTAGTGCCAGCTACAAAACATACAACAGGTGTAAATGTATAATTACCAGTTTTAAGATTATTTCCATTTGAATCCTTTGCTACAACTCTTATAGCATGACTAATACCATAGTTAGTTATAATGTCTGGTGTACTAGTTTTAAAGTTATCAGCTTTATTAGTACTAGTTAAAGTAGTAACTAAAACATTATCTACATATATTTCATATTTAACACTACTTAATCCATCAACAGTAGATGAATTAGTTAAACCTACAGCAATTATTGGACTTGTTTCACTACTAGGCAATATTACATCTAAAGAAACATTATTTAAATTTAATCCTGGGTTTGTATTATCCCCAGTAATTGAACCAGTACTATTCATAGCAAACTCTTCTCCACTTGGAGCAGTTTCAGATTGAATAGTATCCCCTATTTGATCACCTCTAATTGGATTATCACTTGATCCACTTGCTTCTATTTTATATTCTCCATTTGTTACATTTAAAGTTTTAATATTTCCTTTTGTATCAAGAACAATATAATAATCAAGTTCTTCTCCATCCATTGGAAGTTTAGCGGCGCCACTAACAACATTACTATAAACAAGTTGCCCAGTTATAATAAACTCAGTAGTAACTGCTTTAATGTGTGATTGAACTTCTGTTTCAAATGCATCTTGTTTGGCTTTATTAAACATCTCAAGTACATTTGGCATCGCAATAATAACTAATATAGCAAGAATAGCTATAACTGCTAAAAGTTCAACTAATGTAAAACCTTTTTTCTTCATTTATATCTCTCCTATCTTTATAAAATAAGTATAGCATTTTTCATATATAAAAAAAAGATATAAATAAATTATATCTTTTTTACTAAAGGAGTATTTTTCTTCTTATTATTTAGTTTTCTATAAATACTTTCATTTCTATAATCTAAGTCATCTGTAATATCACGGCTAACTTTAATAAAGTCAGGTATCTCAACTATATTATTTTCATTAGTTAAACCTGTTTCTAATATCATTAATCCTTTAGGTTCATCAAATATATCTAATCTATAATATTGTTTATTATAACTAAAACAATATCTATATTTAACTATTGGTTTATCACTAGTTTGACTTAATAATTCATTATAATCTTTATCAGTTATTCTTCTAGATACACTAACTCTTTCACTAGGTTTATTAGTTTCTCTTTTAGTAGTACTACTATAACTAGAGTCCCCATCCTTAGTAGTTTTTCTAACCATAGTATTTACATTATCATCTCCACTAGTAAAGAATTGTTCAAGTTCTAATTTAACAGGTAAACATTCAGATAACTTATCCAAGTCTACACTACTAACTAAATATTTATATTGAACTTGTATAGGACACTCTACATCAAACATTTCATATATAGCTTTAATTACATTATGAATCTTATCATCAAAACTACCATTATTAGTAATAATATTTAAGTTTTCATGTCCAACCCAACTATTAAGAGTTTTCTTATCTAACTCTCTTGCTTCTTTTGGTGTTTCAGTTCTGGCACTATTATTAAGAGTTGTATAATATTCTTCTGCTCCATCAGCAGCAGTTACTAAATGAAGAACTAAATCATAAGAAGACATAATTTCCATCTCATTTAATTTAAATTCATTTAATAATTCTCTAAATACTTTATTATTTACATATGCTCTATTATCCATAACACCTCTATCACATAAAATGATAGTATTCATATTAGTATTATTAGCAATCTTCTCAAATAGTCTTTCTTTATTTAATTGCATCTCTAAAACGTATCTTTGAAATTCAACCATATCTATTTTAAAATCACCAAAAGGTTTAGCACCACCCATTATAAGTTCAGTAGCTGTTTCACTTACAACAAATACTTTATAACCTCTTTCAGTAAATTCTTCTACTATTTTTTGCATAGCAGTTGTCTTACCAGCACATGGTCCACCAGTAATAGCAATTTTTTTATGTTTGTACATATTTACCTCCCAACATAAGTTTAAATATAAAAAGACTAAGTTAAACTTAGTCTTCTGTTCTAAACTCTTTTAATTTCTTTTTGTAGTAGATGCTTCTATAACTTAATACTTTCATCATATCATCACCTTCCTACATATATATTATATCATTTAATATAAAATTAATAAAGTTATATTTACACTATTTTTATACAGATAGCGTATCTTCTATAGGATAAATTTCAACTATCTTACTATGAAGCCTTACACTAGTTAATTTACCTTATTTAAATAAATTATTTATTCTATCTGCCATAGAATCATCTAATACTTCAGTAGCATTTACTACAGGCTCACTTTCTCTTGTTAAATCAACTCTTATTACTTTATCATCATTAACATTATTTTCTTTATTAAATCAATATCATCTACTTCAATTAATTCATTTAAACAAACCAATAATTTAACATCTTTAATATCATTATAATTCATAACAAAAATATATTTTTTATCTATATATGTAACTGAATTGATTATAATATATTTTATTCCATTATAATATACAGTATTATCTTTTTCTTTCATTATCTTCATCCCTTTTTATACTAGCTTGTTCATACATTTTATTTAATTGATATATCTTAATCTTATTCATTAAGTATCTAGCTCCGATACGATCATATAATAAAGAACTTATCTTTTTAACTCTACCTGATAATATATTTTGAGTAGATATAAGTATTTCTCTACCCACTCTTAATTTATTACTAAATGAAATAGAAACTTCTTCTTCAGGTACAAGAGTACTTTGTTCTTTTACATCAATAGTAATATTATTAATATATGAAATAACTTGAGTAGAATCTTTACCATTTAACTCTATTATTACTTCATCAATTAAACTATCATCAAGTAATCTATCAACTCCATTTACTTTAATACTTATATCAAAAACACCATCAGTTCTACCACATTCTAATAACTTTTTAATAAATGTTTTAACTTCACTTTTATCTCTATGATTATATAAAATATTAAATAAATTAACTACTTTATCTTTAGATAAAGCATGTTCATCAATAAGGCCAAATAAATTACCATAATAATTAATATCATTAAAATCTTTTG
>JAZSKU010000085.1:0-9693 GCA_045535005.1 Bacilli bacterium | reverse complement strand
AATAATTTAAATTTAAAAGATATATTTTATGCATATTATAAAAATAATAATATTTATATAATTACAAAAAAAGATATAATGTAAAAATTAGAAATTAAATAATCTTTTCATTTACATTTTTATATTTTTGAGATATACTTTTTATAGTAGTATAGTGAAGGATAGTGACGAAACACTAAACAAAAAAAATATATAGAAAGGAATGAAAAAATGAAAAGAAAAAACTTATTTAAAGTTTTATTCATCATTTTTGCTTTTGTATTTACTACATACAATTTAAATGCTGCAGAAATTGAAATAAATTCTGATAGCAATTTAACAACAACGTTAGAAAATGCAGAAGAAAATGATGTTTTAAAACTAACAAGTGACCTAACTCTTTCATCAAGATTAAGCATATCTAAATCACTTACATTAGATTTAAACGGATTTGAAATTAAATCAGTAGATAACTATAGTGATGCATATGGATTAATTTATGTTGGAATAAAAGGTAAACTTATTGTGACTGACACTTCAACAGAAAAAACAGGTAAAATAACTAGCAATAGTGGAATTGCAATAGGAAACTACGGGGAACTTACAATTGATGCTGGTCATATAACAGGCTTACATGCAATTTATAATTTCCATTATGATAGCCTTGAAAAAGCAGCAAAAGTAACAATTAACGGAGGTATGATTACATCTGTTGAACCTACATACGAAAGATCAATTCTTAACTGTGGTGAATTAATAATTAATGGTGGTACAATTGAAGGAATGCTTCAAACAAGTGCAAAACTTTCAATTAATGGAGGTAATATTGAAACACTATATTTCCATAAACCAGACTACAAACCATTAGTAGATACAACTACTACATTATCAGGAAACTATACTATAAATGAAATAATGGCAGATGCATTTATAAATGATACATTATATGTAACATTAAATGATGCAATAGAAGCTGCTAAAGATGGAGATTTAATTCAATTAGTACAAGATGTTGAATTAACTGAAACAATATCATTTAATAAAAATCTTACAATTGACTTAAATGGACACGATATTACATATGCTACAAACAAAACTGCATTTGAATTTAAAGGTAATGGAGAAGAAAAAACATATAATATTTCTTTCAGAAATAGTTCAGCAGAAGAAAGTGTTATAACAGGACGTATTAGAGAACTTGCAGCAACAAGTTCATATAACATTACAATTTGGAAAAAAGTAAAATTAACTGCTGATTATGGAGTATTCATTTGTGGTAATGGAAACGATGGTTCAGCAGTATTAAATGTATATGGTTCTATTGAAGTACCATCACCATATGAATATGGAGCAATCCAAGGAAATGGAAGTGCAGGTTATGGTGGAACTATTATTAATATTTATGATGGAGCATCATTAAAAACTACTGATTCAGCAGTAATTTATCATCCACAAGCAGGAACATTAAATATTTATGGTGGAACTATCATAGGTAAAGAAGCAATCACTATGAAAGTTGGTACTTTAAATATTTCTGGTGGTACATTAAAATCAACAGGAAATTTAGTTAACCCAGCTTTAGGAAATAACAATGGTTCTGAATATACAGGTGCAGTAATCGGACTTACATCAAACTATCCAGGAGATATTGAAGTAAATATTACTGGCGGTAAATTCATAGCTGAAAAATCTTATGCATTATATGAAGGTATTTCTCTTGATAAAGACGGTAATGCAGTAATTGATAAAACAAATGTAATTAAATTAAATATTACTGGCGGAGAATT
This sequence comes from Bacilli bacterium, assembly GCA_045535005.1. Taxonomy (GTDB): domain Bacteria; phylum Bacillota_I; class Bacilli_A; order RF39; family UBA660; genus CAG-1000. Next base: position 7,927 of record JAZSKU010000085.1, on the reverse strand, counting down.
TATTGGTGGAACTGATGCTGACAGAGCAGTATATATCCAAAATGAAAAAGATATTTTAGACTTAAAATTAACAGGTGGAACATATAACAAAGCAGTAGATGATGCATACTTATCAAATGCAATAAATAGAGCTAATGATGGAGATACTGTTAAATTATTTACTGATATCTTAATAGATAAAACATTTGGTTTTACTAAAAATTTAACAATTGATTTAAATGGTCATAAAATTGATAGTAAAGTTGCATACATGATTGATTTATTAGATAACTCAGCTAATAAACAAACTGTAAGTTTCATTAATACAGCTGAAAAAGAAGCTGAAATGAATGGTCAACTTTCAATAGTACCAAAATCACCAGATAAATCATATGAAGTTACAATTGGTAAAAATGTAAAAATTACTGCAAAATACGCAGTATATGTACAAGGAAACGATGTAGATAATGCAATAATCCTTAATGTTTATGGTAAATTAATATCAAAAGAAGATACTAATGGAAGTGCTTTATCTGGAAACGGAAGTAAAGGATATGGTGGAACTGTAATAAATATTTTTGATGGTGCAATTATTAGAGGAAATGACCATACAAGCGCTATATATCAACCTCAAAGAGGTGTAATTAACATATATGGCGGAGAACTTACAGGAAATCATGCTATTTCAATGAAAGTTGGTACTTTAAATGTATATGGTGGTACATTAAAATCAACTGGAGCATTAATAAACCCAGCATTAGGAAATAACAATGGTTCTGAAGATACAGGTGCTGTTGTTTCATTAACATCAAATAAAAGCTATCCAGGAGATATAGAAGTAAATATTAATGGTGGTAAATTTATCGCTGAAAAATCTTATGCATTATATGAAGGTATTTCAATAGATAAAAATGGTAATCCAGTAGCAGATAATACAAATGTTACTGCAATAAATATTACAGGAGGATATTTTAAAGCTGGTAGTGAAAGTAATGTAGATTTATATATTCAAAATGAAAATGACATTGATTTAACTTTACAAAATGCAAAATTTGCAAAAGGTTTTGAACTTTATAACACAGGATTATCAATTCTAGGTGAAAACACTGATGATGATAATGAAGAATATCCATACACAATTGTTCAAGGAAAAATTATTGAAGATATTGTATGGAATAAAACAATAAGTAATGACTTAAATATTGAAACAAATCTTAAGAGAAGTTACTTAAATAAAGTTGAAATAGATGCAGTAGAAATCAATGCATCAAGTGATTTCTATACAAAAGACAATGGAGAAAATATAGTAATCACAATTTTTAATACAACACTAGAAAAATTAAGTGTTGGAAAACATACTTTAACATTAACAATTAATGGAGAAAAATATAATAAAGATTTTGTTATATATGAAGATTTAACTTTAAATGATACTACATTATCAATAGATAAAATGATTCTTGGTTCTCCAATTAGTGAAATTAATGTTACAGATGCTGTTAAAAATGGATTAAAACCATATTCATTTATAGCATTTGGACTTCCAGAAGGATTAACTATTGATAGTCAAACTGGAATTATTAGTGGAACTCCTACTGAAGAAACAACTGCTGGTATTATAACTGTATTAGTTAAAGATGCAAGAAATGTAACATCAATAATTAATATCCCATATGTAAAAACAAGTAAACTTGCTAAAACAACAGTAACAGTTAAACCAGTAAGCTATAATACAATAGATTTAGCTTGGGAAGAAATTGAAGGTGCAACTGAATACTATGTATATAGAAAAACATCAAGTGCTTCTAAATACACAATGATAGCAAATACAAATGATTTAACTTATAGTGATGATTCAGTAAAAACTGGAACAACATATAATTATATTATTAGAGCATTAAATGATGTAACTTATACAAATTCAGCTAAAGCTACTATTAAAGCTATTCCTGGTACAAGTACAAATGTAACTGTAACAGAAGGTTATAATAGTGTAACTCTTAAATGGGATAAAGTAACAGGAGCTACTGGATATTATATTTATAGAGCAACATCTAAAAACGGAACTTATAAGAAAGTAGGTTCAACTACTAAAACAAGTTATACAAATAGTAGTTTAACAACTAATAAAACATATTATTATAAAGTTGCAGCTTATAGAACAGTAAGCGGAACTAGAGTATTAGGAAAAGGAACTCCAGCATTAGCTGCTAAACCTTACTTAAAAACTACAACTGCTACTGGACATACAACTTATTATGAATATGCAAGAATTAGTTGGACAAAAGTAACAGGAGCTACTGCTTATCAAGTATATAGAAGTGATTCTATTGATGGAGAATATAAATATCTTGGATATACTAAGAATACTTATTATTCAAATACATCTGCTAAAGCAGGAGAAACTTATTACTATAAAGTAAGACCATATAGAAGTGTAAGTGGTAAAAAATATTATGCTGAATACTCTGAACCTGTAGAAGCATTAAGAGTAATTAGTGATATTACTGCAACAGTTAAATCTGTAGATTACAATAAAATAGAAATTAGTATGAATAAAGTAGAAGGAGCTGTTAAATATAAAGTTTATAGAGCTACATCTAAAAATGGAACATATAGTTTAGTTAAAGAATTATATGCTAAAGACTTTGAAGATAAAGACGTAGTAACTTATATAAATACAGTACCAACTACTGGTAAAACATATTATTATAAAGTTCGTGCTGGAAATAAAAACCATACAAAATATACAACAGCTGTAAAAGCAGTTGCTGTACCTAATACTCCAGAATTTACAGTAGATAATGAAGGAAAAATTACAATCACAAAAGTTTCTGGAGCTACAGGATATACAATTTATAAATCAAAAACTGGTAAAGCTGGCTCATTTACAGCAATTAAAACTACAACTAAATTAACATATACTGATACAAAATTAACTGATGATCCAACATTCTATGCAGTAAGAAGTTATAGAACAGTAAATGGTAAAAAAATATATTGTTCAAGTTATAACGTTATCGGAGTTAATTTACCAGCTGAAGACTAAAAAAGAAGCTTAATGCTTCTTTTTTAATTGCTTCATAACTAAATAATAATAACTAAAAGTACTAAAAATTAGATTAATAATAACCGCAAAAACAAGACTATACATTCCGATTCTTAAAAAAGAAAATAGTATTAAACTAAGTGTTCTAATTAACGACCCTATAATTGTAACAATTAAAAGTTTTTTACTCATATTTAAAGCATGAAGTACATTAATTAGTGGATATTCAACATAATAAAGAATTATAAATGGACTAAGAAATCTAATATAATCAATTCCGTAAGTAACACCATAAATAAGATTAAGAAAAAATGAAGGCTTTAACAATATAATTAAAGTAAAAATACTTCCGATAGAAACACTGGCTAAAATAACTTGTTTTATGCGTTTTAAACATAAATCATAATTCTTTTTATAATAATTTTTAGATATTTCAGGAACTAAAGCAGTAGACATATTTTGAATAAAGAATTGAGGAAGTAAAAGTAAACTCATAGAATACCCATTAAAAACACCATATTCAAATAATATATATTCGTGAGAATAACCTAAGTATAAAAATAAATTAGTTATAATTATAGGTTCTAAAAAGTAACAAAAAGAACCAATAAGTTTACTTGAAATAGAAGGAAGACTAACATCTAACACTTCAGAAATAACATCTTTTGATACAATTAATTCTTTAAAATTAATACTTCCTTTTGGAAAATAAAAAGCCATAACTATTTGAGAAATCACCTCTCCAATAATATTAACAAAAAGAATAAAACTAATTGCATAAATAACACCAAAACTTTTTATTTTATCTAAAAACAAAATAATTAATATAAATCTTGATATTTGTTCAATAAAATTAGATAACATATAAGGAGCCATATCTTGTTTTCCCCAAAAGTATCCTTTAATAATAGCAGAAGTACTTATAAAAGGAAGCGATAAAGCACTAAATATTAATGGAATAGCTAAATCATTATTCTTAAGTAAAAAACTTGTTAAAACATCTCTAAATATAATTATAAGAAGAATTAAAAATATATTTAAGCATATAGAAAATAAAAAAGTATTAAATAAAACCACTTTACTTCTAAAGTTACCCTTACTAATTATTTTAGATAAAGTAGTGGGATAACTAAAAAGAGCAATAACACTAAACAAACTTGTTAAAGGACCAAGCATAGAATAAAGTCCCATACCAGTAGGACCAAGTATACGAGTAATAATTATTTTAAGAATAAATCCAACACTTTTACCCAAAATACCACCAAATAATAATATAATAACCGATTTTAAAAATACATTATTTTTAATTTTATTTAACATACTAATTATATGTAAAAATGTAAAATTTATTGAAAGTAATATATTTATATGATAAAATTAAATTACCTAGTGAATGAATATAGATTATAAACCGGCTATGTAATACTATAGGGGGTCTAATTAGTAACCAGCGTTGAATATTGCATTTTTAATGCAAGATCCCAAAGTTATTATGTGACCTACCACCTCGTGCGAAACGCGAGTTTTATTACACTATATTTGTTCTACTAGGTATTTTTTCTATTAATGTGGAGGTTTTGTATGAATTTAACAAGGTTAGAAAGTTTAATAGGTCAAGAATCTATTGAAAAGATAAAGAAAACTAAAGTTTTAGTTTTAGGATTAGGAGGAGTAGGAGGCTACGTAGTAGAATCTTTAGTACGCTCTGGAATAGAAAATATAACTTTAGTAGATGGAGATACTATTAAACCAAGTAATATTAATAGACAAATAATAGTTACTTCTAAAAACATGAATAAATATAAAACAAGAGAATGGAAAAAAAGAATTAAATTAATTAATAAAAACGCTATAGTTAATATAATAAATGCTCATATTACTGTAGATACTATAAATAGTTTATTTGGAAAAGAATTAGATTATGTAGTAGATGCATGTGATTCTACATTAGTAAAAGTAAAATTAATCACAGAATGCGCTAAAAGAAACATAAAAATTATTTCTTCAATGGGTACAGCAAATAAACTAGATCCAACTCAAATAAAAATAACAACACTTGATAAAACAGAAACAGATCCATTAGCAAAAAAAGTAAGAAAAGAGTTTTCTAAAAATAAAGAATTAATGAAAAATGTAGTAGTAGTGACATCAACAGAAAAACCAGTAAATAATAATGTACTTGGTTCAACTGCATATGTACCAGCTACCGCAGGACTTTTTATAACAAGTTACATAATAAAAGATATAACTGAAAATTAGTTATATCTTTTTCTATTTAATAAAATTTTTAAATCACTTTCACATTCTTCAAAACCCATAATTTTATCAACTAAACTTTTAAGTTCATCAAATGTTATTTTATCTATCATATTAATATCTAAATAAGGAAGTATTTCTCTTTCAATAACCATATTAGTGTCTTCACAAACTCTATTATTTAATCTATCTATATATCCATCTATTAAAGGTTTATTATCTAAATAATATTTATGTTTATCATAATCTTTACATTGTTTCTTAAACTTAATAATTCTATGTAAAAATGCACTACCTATTAAAAAGAATAGAGTAGATATAGTAAAATAAAACGCTTTACCATCATCATGACTAAATCCTTTTAAAAAGTTATTTAATCCAAAACCAAAGTCATATATAACCCAAAAATTATTATAAGATACTTGTGTTTTAGTATATCTAATATTTTTACCAAATCTTTTAACTTGATCAGTCATTAAACTAATAAACATATCATAATAATGTTCATTATATGGATACTCTTTAGTAGATTTATCAGCAAAAGTAACAATAATTTTATTATCTATTACTTCAAAATATAAAATAAATCCTTCCTTCATACCTAAATAAGTATAATCATACATAATTTAACCCCCAAAAATTATTTATAATGTTCTTCTTTCATTAATAGGTAAAACTACCATATCAAGAGAATCTAATTCTTCAAAAGTTTTACTTAATTTTTCATGTCCCTTCATAAAAGAATTGATGTATATATTACCACTCATAGTCTTTTTATTCAAGTTATAAATACCAGTTTTAGTATTATAGAATGAGTCTCCATACATTCTAGCAAATTCTTCTGTTAATTCATGATAACCAAAGTAATCAAATTCTTTTAACATAGGATACTTTTCACTTGGAATATAAAACCCAGGATCAGGTGTTTTTAAAGTCATACCAGAAGAATGAATAATATATTTATCTACATCACACATCTCACTCATTAAAAATTGTCTGTATGTAGGATCAACTAAATAATCTTTACCATTATAACTAAATGTCACAAAAGAGTGCCCTATAATAGAATCAGTAATAACATTTTGTGTCATACATGGATTAACTTTAATATTAAGTTTCTCTAAATAATAAGTAATCATAGCTTGACTAACATCACACTTATATAAAAAATTAAATGTATCTATTTCACTAGTAAATTTACTTCTCACTTGAAAACATAAGTTATCAAGTATAATCTTTAATTCTTCTTCTGTTACTATTTCACCACAAGAAAGTCTTTCTTCAATAGATGAAATAATATCATCACTTGCTGTATCTTTATTACTACTTACATCAATAATATACATTATTTTTCCTCCTTAATCTTTTTATTAAATTCATATAATTCACGCTCATATTTATTATTTCTAGGAGTATAATACTTTCTTCCAATCATTTCTTTAGGCATATATTCTTGATTAACCCAATAATTAGGGTAGTTATGAGGATATTTATAGTTAGGACTAGTAGTTTTAATATGTTCAGGTACATTTCCTATATTACCACTTTTAACATCTGAAATTGCCGCTAAAATAGATGTTTCAGCTGAGTTACTCTTAGGACTTAAAGCCATATCAATAACAACAGCAGCTAAACATTTAGCACCATCTGGAAAACCAATTCTTTCATATGCATTAATTGCTGCCATAACTTTAGGTCCAATTAAAGAGTTAGCAAGCCCAATATCTTCATAAGCAATATCAATCATACGTCTACATACAATATCACTTTCACCACCAACTAAAAGTTTAGCAAGGTAGTGTAGAGCAGCATCAACATCACTTCCTCTAATACTCTTTTGAAAAGCACTTATAGTGTCATAATAACCATCTTCATTCTTATCAATAGAAACAGATGCTTTATTAGTTAAATTAATATTTTCAATAGTAACTTCTTTATTATAACCATAATATATAAATTCAACTAAATTATAAGCATATCTAATGTCCCCTCCACTTAATGTAGCAATATAATTAATAGTTTTATTATCTATCTTAATATCAGTTAAAACCTCTTTAACTCTTTTGATGCCCTTAACAACATCACTAACTTCTAAAGGAAGTAATTCTATTAACTGACATCTACTTCTAATAGCAGGATTAATAGAGTGATAAGGATTAGAAGAAGTAAGACCAATTAATCTAATTAAACCACTTTCAATATAAGAAAGTAATATATCTTGTTTATCTTTATTCATTCTATGAATTTCATCTACTATTAATATCATTTCACCATACATTTTAGCTTCTTCAATTACAACTTCAAAATCCTTTTTAGAATTAATAGTAGCATTTAACATACGATATCTCTTCTTAAAATCATTAACTAAAGCAAGAGCAATAGTAGTCTTACCAATACCACTTTTACCATATAAAATTATATTAAATAAAATACCATTCTTAACTAAGTTACTTAAGACTTTACCTTTACCAATAATATGTTTTTGCCCTAAAACTTCACTTAGAGTAGTAGGTCTTAATTTATTTTGTAATAATTCCATATAAGTCACCAAAAATATAATAACATTAAAAATATTATATTTCAAGAACATACAAAAAAGTGTTTGTAAAATAAATATTATGTAAACTTATATGTATTTTTTAT
>JAZSKU010000078.1:0-2411 GCA_045535005.1 Bacilli bacterium | reverse complement strand
CTTCAGGCGTTTTATTTACTTCAATATAATTTATATAATCATACATTTTCTTCATGTGCATTATTGTAACATAATTGATACAATTAGTCAATTGAAACATTTATTAATATTTGTATAATTGCTATAATACAAATTAGTTAGGGGATAGATGCGATATGAATAATTTTTATTTCCGTTATATGCTCGGAACAGATGCTAATAAGTTAATTAATAAAAAGACTATTAATATTAGAAAAAGAATTCATAAACCTCTCTTAAAGGTTATGAGTCTTAGTAATCCTTTAAAATTAAATATTGAAAAAAGAGAATATCAACCTAATGGAGAACCAGTTATATATTTAAGTAGTCATAATTTTAAAGATGATGTTTTAAATACAGTTTTAACGGTTGATGAGCATTGCAATTTACTTTTTGGGAATATTGATTTATTTTTTAATAGTTATGAAGGAATACCATTATGGATGAATGGCTTATGTTTGGTAGATAGATTTGATCCTAAAAGTAGAAAAGCCGCTGTTGAAAAAATGATTCGTTCAATTGAACTTGGTACTAGTGTTATAGCGTTTCCTGAAGCTACATGGAATTTGACTGATAACTTATTATCTTTAAAACTTTTTGGTGGATTTTATGATGTTGCTAAAAGAACTGGTGCAAAGATTGTTCCTATTGGTAATATTAGAATTGGAAATCAATGCTATATGAGTATGGATAAAGCTTATGATCCTACTGTTTTTGATATAGATACTCAAACTATTATTTTAAAAAGATTAAAAGTTGATATAGTAAAAGCAAAAGATTTAATTGTATATTCTGATGAAATCAGTAGAAATGTTTATGATAAACTTAGTTCTTTTGAATTAGAAATTGATTCTTTAGTAAAAAATATAAATCCTGATAATTTTAATGCTATAGCTGATATTATAGAAGAAAAAGCATTGTCTATTAGAAAATATATTAAGGAATTAATGAATGAAGTTGAAATTGATTCTATTTTATATTCTATTTTTAATCGCATTTCATTGCATTTATTTAATGTCGCTAATATGAGAAAGAATATGGCATGTGAAATTGCTAGGGATAAATTATCTGAATTAAGATTTGAAATAATTGAAAAACATGGTGAATATATAACTGATGATTATGATAGAAGTAAGTTGTTAGAAGATTGGATTAAATGGAAAGAAAAGTTAATTAATCAAACTAGATTTTTTGATCCTGAGTTTGAATTAACTGCTATATATAGAGATAGATTAGTTGATGATGCAAAGGATGTTTTCCCAAAATTAATTAGAAAAAAGTAAAAGACATTTAATATGTCTTTTTTTACTAGAAAACTATATTGTTTTGTTATATACTTATAATAGGGTGATTTAAGATATGCCAAATTTATATTTACCAGGTGCAGCAAGTATTTTATCTTTACTTGTTGTAATTATATTTTTTTCTAAAAAAAGTATAGATTTATTTGAAAATAAAATTTATAAAGTTATGATGTTTTCTGTTTTAATTGAAAATATTTTAATGACTTTAATATTTTGTTGTGTCTATATGTTTTATAGTGAATCACTTGTCGTTATTTTAAATAAAATAGATTATTGCTTTTTGGTTATATGGAGTTCTTGTTTATTGTTATATACTTTGGTTACAATTAATAAAGATCATACTGGGAAGAATATAAAAAAATGGTTAACTATGATATCCGCAATTGATGTTATTACTTTTATTTTAATATTTATTTTAAATGTTGATGTTGTTTTATTAGATGCGATTAGACAAACTACTTTTGGTTCTAGTGTAATGTGTGCTTTTGTTGTTTGCGGACTTTATATTTTTACAACTTTTATTTATGTTATATGTAATTTTAAAAATGTTACTAAAAAACAAATTCCTATATTTACTATTGTGGGGTTATGTTTATTAATTGTAGGTATTTATTCTTTTAATAGATATTTTGTGTGTATTTCAATAGGTCTTGCTTTTGTTAATTTAATTATGTACTTTACCATTGAAAACCCTGATATTAAAATGATTACTGCTTTAAATGAAGCAAAAGAAGCTGCTGATAAAGCTAATAATGCTAAGAGTGATTTTTTAAGTAGTATGTCTCATGAAATACGTACTCCGTTAAATGCTATAGTTGGATTTAGTCATGGGCTTTTAGAAAGTGATTTAAATGATAGTGCTAAAGAAGACGTTAAAAATATTATTATGGCTAGTGATAGTTTACTTGAACTTGTTAATGGTACTTTAGATATATCTAAAATTGAAGCTAATAAGCTTGAAATTATAGATACTACATATAGTTTTTCTAAAATGTTTGATGAACTTGTTTTACTTACTAAAGCTAGAATGGGTGAAGTCGGAGGCGCGGTCTTAGGAAGACAAACTGGTAAGACAACTCCTTGGCTCAC
>JAZSKU010000016.1:0-2273 GCA_045535005.1 Bacilli bacterium | reverse complement strand
TTCTGTTACAAAGTTACTTAAATACTCTAATTTTAGTTTTTCTAAGTATTCATTAATACCTTGTGAATCTAACATTAAATTAAGATTTATTCTTGACTCTAATTCTATTAATTTATTTATATCTAATTCTATTTTATTATTATTTATTAATGACTCATATTCTCTTTTTAATTCTTCATATAGTACTACATTTATTTTTTTTAGTCTATTTAATAAGAATTCTATATTTTCCATTATCTTGGTAATCTCCGATTGAGTTATTCTTGTTTCTTCTTTTTTTGATAGTATTTCTTTATTAAATACGTTTTTCTTTGATAATGTTATCACTGTATCTATGAATGCTTTTTTCTTTTTATCTTTTCTAAATCCATAATCAAATCTTTTTAGATATTCTTCTACTTCGTTTCTATCTGCTACATCTACATTACATATTAGGCTTCCTATTTTATCTAAGTCTTGATGTTCAATTGTATAGTCACTTTTAACTCCGTATTCTCTTTGAGAACTATATGTTGAATCTTCTATTAAATATAATGTATATGTTACATCAAAGTCTTTTGGTAATACTATTGGGAATATTTCTCCGGTATGTAATTCTTTTCCATATTTTTTACCATCTTCTGTAGTTATAACATCAAATATTATTTCTAATCTATAACCACCACTTTTATATGGTACATCACTTTGTTCTAAGATGCTTTTTAATATTTTTGTGGTTACATCATCTTCTATTCTTACAGATACTTCTCTTGCTCTTCTTTGTTTCTCTGCTAAGTAGCTTGTCATATGTTCTATATCATTATAATCTGCATTTACAAAATGTTTATCTTCTTTTATTTCATAAGAATAATTAGTTCTATCAGATAGATTTCCAGTTGCTAATTCATATCTTCTACTTCCAACATCTCTTGTTAGAAAAATTGTACCTTTCATAAAAGTTTTCATTAAATCACCTTGAAATTTATTTTAACATTCACTAATTTTTTTGTAAAGAAAAAGAGAACTAATACTAGTTCTCGTAAACACTAACTTGTTTTTTATCTTTTCCTTTTCTTTCATATTTTACTACGCCATCAATTTTAGCATATAAAGTATGATCTTTTCCCATTCCTGTGTTAGTTCCAGGATAGATTTTAGTTCCTCTTTGACGATAGATAATAGCTCCTGCTTTAGCAGTTTGTCCATCACTTAATTTAGCACCAAGTCTACGACCAGCAGAATCTCTACCATTCTTTGTAGAACCTACACCTTTTTTAGATGCAAATAATTGTATATTTAAATTCATTTTAATCATGGTCTTCCTCCTTAACATTAATATTTTTATCATAATTTTCTTTTAGTTCATAAATCATATTAACTAAATTATTAAGTAGACTATTTGTTATATTATCTTTCTTAATATTAATAATTTCTAAATTATTAGTATCAGTATAACTAATAGCTTTTTCGTCTATCTCAAGTATTGCATTTATTGTAGTAATAATCATTGTACTAAATGATGCGCATACAATATCTTTTCCATATGATGCGTATCCCGCATGACCATTACATTTTATACTTTCAATGACATTATTTTTTTTACTTATTCTTACTTTTATCATTATTTTGTAATAGATTTAATAAGTACTTTAGTATAAGGTTGTCTGTGTCCTTGAGTACGTCTATATTTCTTTTTAGCTTTGTATTTAAATACAAGGATCTTTTTTTGTTTACCATGTTTTAAAACTTTAGCAACAACTTTAGCTCCCTTAACAGTAGGAGTACCTACTTTACCATCAACATATAAAACTTCATCAAAAACAACTTCTGCATCAACATCAGCATTTAATTTTTCAACATATAATTCTTGACCTTCTTCAACTATATATTGTTTTCCACCTGTAACGAATATTGCTTTCATTTTCATTCCTCCTTCAATAAGACTCGCTTTTAAGGTAAAAGTAATACTTTTTTATTAACCTTTTCAATGCGGTTGTAGAGAAAGATTTCTACAAACGTGAATATTTTAGCATAATTAACTAATTCTGTCAAATATTAACTTTAAGTATTCTTTTTCATATATATTATTTATTATATGAAGTTTATCTCTTTTAAAATTATTTATATTATTAATAATAATTGTTTTATTAAAATTATAATTATTTATATATCTTTCTAATAAGAATTTATTATATTTTATATTTATTTCTTTTATTTCTTCTATGAGTGATTTCATAAGAAATATAAATAATATTATACTAAGTATTGTCTTAAATTTAAATAAGAATATTATA
>JAZSKU010000065.1:0-9229 GCA_045535005.1 Bacilli bacterium | reverse complement strand
ATTATCTTAAATAGAAATTATATTGATATTAATGAGTATATTAATAAATATAATATTGTTAATTATAAAATAGTTAATGATTTAAATAATATTGATATAAGTTCTACTAAAATAAGAGAGTTTATTAATAATGGATGTTATAATAGTGTTAATGAATTAATTGATGAAGAAATATTAAATTATATTATTAATAATAATTTATATAAGGAGGATATATGAAATTAAAAGGTATTGTTAAATTATTAAGTAAACAAAATAAAACTTTAGCTACTATGGAAAGTTGTACTGGAGGGGCTATAGTAAATGCTTTTACTAATATTGATGGTAGTAGTAATGTCATCAAATATAGTGCTGTTACTTATTCAAATGAATATAAAATTAAAATGGGTGTGGATAAAGATATAATTGATAAATATACTGTTTATAGTATGGAAGTTGCTGATGAAATGAGTAAAGCTATATCTCTATTCGCGTGTAGTGATTATGGTATTGGTATAACTGGTAAACTTAATAAAGTAGATAAATCTAATCCATATGGAAGTAATAATATTGTCTTTGTTAGTATTTATGATAGAAGTAATAATAAGTTTTATAATTCAGTTATAAAAGTATTAAAAGGTACTAGAAGTAGTAATAAAGAAATTATATTAAATAGGATTATTGAATTATTAAGTGAGGTTATATGATTAAAAGAATAAAGTTATTTTATAATAATAATGATAAATCTATTAATATAAAGAACATTCTTGTTGATAAACTTAAAGATAAATTTGAGATTGTTGATGATGAATTTGATTTAGGTATTGCGATAGGTGGAGATGGATCTTTCTTAAGAATGATGAAAGAATCTAAGTTTGATAGTAAACCTTATTATATTGGAGTTAATGCTGGAACACTTGGATTTGCTCAAGAAATTGAATTATCTAATTTAGATGAGTTTGTTAATGATATAGAAACATTTAATTTTAAAGTAGAGAATATAGGTATACAAGAAAATAAAATAGTTAGTGATAAAGAATATAAATTTTATTCTATTAATGAAATAGTTATTCGTGATAAAGATCTTAATACTTCTATATTAAATATTGAAATAGAAGATGCTTTTTTAGAAGAGTTTGTTGGGGATGGTATTTTAGTATCTACATCTTTTGGATCTACAGCATATAATTTAAGTTTTGGTGGATCTATTGTATATAATACATTTCATACATTACAGATAACTCCTATAGCGCCATTAAATAATAAGAGTTATAGAAGTTTAATTAATTCTATTGTTATACCTGAAAATAAATTAATTAAGATTAGTCCTCGTGATGATAAATGTAATTTATTAGTTACAGTCGATGGAGAAAATATTGTTTTTGATAATGTTAAACATATTTATACAGTTGTTAACAAAAAGAGAGTTAAATTATTAAGAAGATTAGATTATGATTTTGCTAAAAAAGTAAATGAGAAGTTTTTAAAGTAGGTGATATTATGTTAGGGGCTATTATTGGTGATGTAGCTGGTTCGTATTATGAAGTTTTAGAAGTTAATGCGATAAGAAGTAATGCTGATAAAAAAAGAAGTTATGAAGATAGAATTAAGATATTAGATAGAAGTATTCCTTTATTTGATAGTAATTCTAGTTATACTGATGATACTGTACTTACTTGTGCTATAGCTGATGCTATATTAAATAATAAAAGTTATGAAGAATGTTTAAGAAGTTATGGTTTACATGAATTAAATTTAGGAATTGATTCTTATGGTAGAAGTAGATTTGGAAATGGATTTGTTATGTGGCTTCATAATCAAACAAATGGAGACTCTTTTGGTAATGGATGTGCGATGAGAATAGGTCCAGTAGGGTATTTGTTTGACGATTTAGAAACAGTTACTAAAGAGGCTAAAAAAGCTACTATACCAAGTCATAATGATATTAATGCTATAAGAAGTGCTAGAATAGTAAGTGAAGTTATTTTCTTAGCAAGAAATAAATATTCAAAAGAAGAAATAAAGAAATATATAGAGGAAGAGTATACTAAATTAAATTATGATTTAGAAGACTTGCAAAGAAATTATAGATTTAATTCTAAAGCAATTGATTCTGTACCTCAAGCATTATATGTTTTTTTAGAAAGTAATGATTTTGAAGATTCTATTAGAAAAGCTATTTCTATAGGAGGAGATACTGATACGATTGCAGCTATAGTAGGTAGTATTAGTGAAGCATATTATGGAATACCAGAACATATAAAAACTGAAATATATAATTATATTCCTGATTATATGTTAGATGTTATAAATAAATTTTATGAAAGAATAGATGCTAAAAAATTAAAATATGATATAATTTAGGTGGTGAATGAAATGGATGAGAAGACTTATAAAAGTGAAGAAGAATTTTTAAAAGATTATGATTCAAGTAGATTTGAAAAATTATCTATGACTGCTGATATATTAATATTTAGTGTTTCTAGTGAAGAGACTGGTAATTATAGAAAATTAACTGAAAAGAAATTTAGTGTTCTTCTTGTTAAAAGAGATAATTATCCATTTAAAGATAAATGGTGTTTACCAGGTGGATTTGTTAGAATAGATGAAGATTTAGAAGATGCTGCTAAAAGAATATTAAAAGATGAAACTAATTTAGAAGATATTTATATTGAACAATTATATACATTTGGTAATCCTAAAAGAGATCCTAGAATGAGAATAGTATCTACTTCATATATGTCATTAATTGATAAAAATAGAATAAATACTACTTTATATAAGAATGTATCTTGGTTTAATATAATGACTTTAGAAGATGATAAATATATTCATGTTACTTTAGATAATGGTAATGAAGAAATTAAGTTTACTATTGAGAAAGTACTTAGATATAAATCTACTGATAGATATGATTTTATAACTGTTAAGAATGATGGTTTAGCATTTGATCATCCTGAAGTTATTGTTAGTGGTATAGCTAGACTTAAGAATAAACTTGAATATACTGATATTGTATTTAATATGATAGGTGAATATTTTACTTTAGGTGAACTTCAACAAATATATGAAGTTATATTAGGAAAGAAATTACTAGCTCCAGCTTTTAGAAGAATTATTGCTGGTAAAGTAGAGAAAACTAGTAAAGTTAAAACTGGTGGTGGACATAGACCATCTGTATTATTTAAATATAAAGATAAATAAAAAAGGACTGTTAATCAGTCCTTTTATTGTGTACTTTCTTCTGGAGTAACTTCTGGAGTAACTTCTGGAGTAGGTTCTGTTGGTGTTTCAGTAGGTGTTTCTGGAACTACTGGTGCAATTACTTCAACTTTTTTAACATATATTGTTAATGTACTTATTTGATCTAATATTGTATCTTTATGTTCTTTTTGACTATGGAATTTGTAATCTCCATAACTTGTTAATGATACTTCTTCTCTTGTATCAACATTTAAGAACTTAAGTTTTAGACCATTTTTAGCAGCGTATGAATTTAATTCACTTACTGAATAAGACTTAACATTAGGTAGTGTTTTTATTTTAGATTGACTATAAGAACCACTTCCTATAACAGTGTCTTCATATAAGTCATTTAAGTTAAATTTAACTTTTTTAACTGTAGTTGCTTTTTTCTTACCTAAGTTAATTTTAATTTGATTTTTAATATCATTTATACTTCCATTATATGGTATTGTTACTGCTGGATAACTCTTTGATGATATATCATATACATGACCATATGCACTATAACCACTAAGTTGGCTTCTTTGCACATTTACTAAAGAAGAACTGTCTGTTAATATTATTGATTTACCTAAGTTGTATAGAGCAAGTACATCTTTAGTTTTTATATTTGTTTGGAAGTTACGTTTGATTGTCTCTAATATTTCTATTGCTTGATTAGGATCTCTTAGTTTTGTTGCAGCTTCTACGATACCTAATATAACTTTCATTTGGTTTTTACCTCTAGTGTAATCGTTTCTTTTTCCACTATCTCTATCAGCACAATATTTACCCATATATTTACCTGTTGTTGATCCATCGTTAGGGTAGTGACGATTTCTTGCTAAGGCTAGGGCTTGTTCTCCGTTTAAATGTTGTTTACCTTTATTTACATATACTGTTTTAGATCCCCATTTTCTTGAACTACTTTGTTCACAGAATGAATATGGAACATCTACATCTATACCACCAAGTGCGTCTACTAATTGAACGATTCCTTTGAAATTTATTTTAGCGTAGTAATCTATATTAACATCAAATAATCTTTCAATTGTGTTTACTGCACATTCTGAACTACTTCCCCAAGTTGTTGTATTTATTCTTCTATAAGCATTTCCTGAACAAGCAGTTTTTAAATACATATCTCTTGGTACTGATGTCATTGTTGCTCTTAGAGTTTCTGGATTAAATGTAACTAATATTAATACATCTGCATTATATCCTGATGTAACTCCATCTTTTGATGCATCTACACCTATAAATAACATAGTAAATGGTTTTGTTAGAGAAGATGTTTCATTTGAAATAGTATCTTCTACTATATATTCTTTTTCGCCTTTATATAATTCTTTAGTATCTGTTTCAATTGTTTCGTATCCTTCTAAACTAGAGAACATATCTACATAGTTACTACTAAAGAATGCAGCATCTACTTCTTTTTCTTTAACACCATTTAATAATTCCATGGTTGAAGTGTATTTAATAATTTTATTTTCTTTTTCTAATTTTAATTCATCAATTATTTCTAAGGGTAGAGTGTATGCTTCAATATCACTTGTATCTTCTACAATACCAATCTTTTTATCTTTTAATGATTCATGATTTTCAAGTGATAAATCATAAGTTATTAATGAACTATAATACATATTTTCATTATCACTATATGCATTAATTGCTTTATAAACACTATTTAAATAATAGAATCCTACAAATTGTATTACTGTAAATAGTATAGATATAATTGCTGGTATTATAAAACTTTTTAATGTCTTTTTTCTTGTTCCTCTTATTAACATATATGATATAAATAATAATGCATATATTAATATTAAGATTGCAAATATTCTATAGAAAGTTTCAACTCCACTATATAGTATAAGAGAGTAACTTAAAAATCCTAAGCTTATTAATTCTATTAACATAAGTAATAAACATAGAATTACTTTCAATCTAAATAATATTCTTTTCTTTTTCACTTGCATACACTTCTTTCTTAAGTATTATTTTTTAGTTTTTCTTTTAGTTTTCTTTTTAGGTTTTTCTTCTGTTTCTTCAGAAGTTTCTTCTAGTTTTTCTATAATTTCTTCTTTGATTTCTTCTTTAACTTCTTCTTTTATTTGTTCTTTAATATCTTTTTTAGTTTCTTTTTTTATTTCGTCATCTTGTTGTTTTAAGAATTCTCTTTTTAATCTCTTTATTATTTTATTTTTCTTCACATCTTTAATTATTATACATATTAATATTAAAAATACAATTATTGATTCTATAGCAAGTAACATAATTAATTCTTCATATTTAGCTACTTTATCTTTTAATGGTTTTAATTCTTCATCTGTATATCTAATTATTGTATTAGTTTCTTCATCATATCTATAATAGTTATCTTCACCAGTATCAAAGTTTCTTGCTTTAATAACAGAGTATTCACTATTGTTATATTTTAATGCTTTTACTTCGTAATCATTTATTTTAATTGTTTTTTCTTTATAACCATCTATTTCTATATCGATATCGAATGGTATTATTTTTAGTTTGTTTAAACTTATTGTACTGTAAGGAGAGTAGGTATCTTTTTCTTTATCATATAAGTAATAACCTATATTTCCTTCTTCATCTTTTAAACCAACTAAAGTATAATCATTTGTTTCATTATAGAATGCTGGTATTTCTTGATCATTGATAGTTATTTTTTTCTTTTCGAAATCTTCTGGTGTAGTTAAGTTACTTTCTCTTTTAACTACTACATATTTTTTATCATTAATAGTTACATTAATTGGGTTAGGGTCAATAACATTTACCATTATTGTATATGTTTTAACACTACCGTTTTCAGCTGTAACTTTAACATTTATTTTATTTTCACCTTCAGATACTTCATGTGTACCAGTACCACTAACTCTTGCTTTTGAATCTGCTTTTGTTGCTGTAACTTTTACACTTTCTATGTTTGCTCCAGCTTCAACTGTATAGTTAGTAACATCTTTATCAAATTTAGGTGATAGGGTATATCCAGTAACACCTAATGCTTTTAAGTCATTGTTTTTTGAATAAGATTCTTCTAATTGAGCTTGTGTAATAATTGTTATTGTTTTAGAACCTTTTGAAAGTGATACTGCTTTATCTGTTTTGTAGTCAAGTAGGCTAGTTGTACTTTTAACCCATACTTTAGCTGAACCAGTTGCGATTGTTTTGAATTTGTATGTATAAGATACTGATTTTTTCTTAGCATCACCAAACTCAGCTTTTATACTTGTGTCTCCACTAACTAGTTTTAATTTATTTGAATCATATCCTATGTATAAATCCCACACACCAAGTATATCAGACGATTTCATTGTAACTGTATATGTCACTGTTGAACCAACAACAACTCTACTTGAATTACTTGATACTGTAACACTACCACTAGCGGCATTTACACTTGGTATTATAAACATAACTGAGATTATTAATGTTAGTAATAGTTTAATATGTTTTTTCATTCTTTCCTCCTAAAATTTCTTAGTTCCTTTTATATGTTTTTGTACTTGAAGTAAATCTAAATTTTCTACTTTACCATTTCCAGATGTATCAGCTGCTTTTACTTTAGCACCACTTAATACTTTATCTTTTCTAATATGTTTTTGTACTTGAAGTAGGTCTATATTAGTAACTTTACCATCACCTGATGTATCTCCTTTAACGGCAATTGTATATGTTTTAGATTCTGTATTAGTTGTTATTGTTATTATACTTGTTGTTGTTATATAATCTGTACTTTTTAATTCATTCCCTTTAGAATCAGTTATTAAAACAGATAGGGCACCATTTTGAATTATTTGACTTGAGTAAGTACTTACTTTAGTTTTGTTTTTAATGTTTATTATGTATTCACCATCTATTTCACCTTGTAGGTCTTTTAATGTATCTTCTACATATACAACATTATCAGCTCTATTAATTGTAATTGTATATATTTTTTCATCACCAGTTTCTGATGTTACTGTTAAGATTATAGTTGTTTTGTCTTCTGTTAACTCTAATTCTCCAGTTCCTAAAACAGATGCTTCTTCGCTTTCTGTAGTAGCAACTACATTAATTTTAGTTGTTGTTTTTGGAATGAATACTTCGTATGTTAATATATCTGGATCAAAATCTGGTATTAATGAAGTACCATCAATTGATAATGATTTTAAGTTATTATTTGTATCTCCACTATTAGGTAGAGAAGTGTATTCAGGCATATTTTCAAATACTGGTATTTCAAATATAAATGGTACTTTTAAATTATCTTTATCAGTACTGTATGAATCATATGCTTTTTGGCCTTCTATTGCTGGAGCTTGTACATTAGTTTGATATTGATGTGTGAAGTTATCATAATAAGCATCTGGATTAACATTGAATTTTTGATAATATAGTGTTCCTTGTCCGGCATTAACATATCCGTTTGCTAAGAATGAACTTCCTTCTGTAATAGCTGTTTCAATATTATCCCAAGGTTTTCCATCACGTTTAATTAATTTAGCAGCGTAGGCAAGTCCTCTTGTAATTGCTCCGTATTTAACTCCATCTATTGTTGTTTCGTATGCTCCAATATTGAAGAAGTTATAGTATCCACTATATTTTTTACCTTTCCAAGTAAATTCAGTTCCATTAGTTGAATCACTACCATTGTTTGATACTTCTAGACTGATTCTACTTGCGATATGTATTGGACTTATTTTATTAGCAAGACCAGCGTTATAAATAGGTATTGTATATTTTTCATCAGCTAGTTTACCATCGCCGAATACTTTCTTAATTAGTTCTGGATATTCTTCCTTTAATGTTTCTTCCCAGTCTAATTTTTCAAACATAAATATTCTTTCTTCAGTTAACCAGTTTCTTGGGTCCATGTAGAATGCTATAACACCTTTATTAATTATGAACCAACTAGATCCTTCAGCAGGCTTTTTAGATACTCTATAGTTATCGTTAGTTGTTTGCATGTAGTTAGCGCCTTCTTCTTCACCAACTGAGTATCCAAATAATTGATTTGTTTTTTTTGCTTTAAAAGTCCATGTTGGGAACTTGTTATGTAAATATGTTAGGTAAGGGTGATAGCTTTCTGGAAAACCTGCTTCTGTTAATACTTTTGAATATTCTTCATCGTATGCAGTTATATCTTCTTTTTTTACAACATATTGACTACTTATATATCCAACTTGATCTCCATAATATTGTATTTTATACCAACTACCTGATTTATCTAATATTTTTACATTTGTACCAAGTGATACATTATCGATTGGGTCGTATTTAGTACTTGCTGTTTTTCTTATGTTTACATTATTACCAATAACTCTAGCATTCCAATCTATTATATTTATTCCTGTATAATCATCTAATTGAATATATGTTGAACAAGCATAACCTTCTTTGTTATCAACGTTTATTCTGTACCATCCATTTGAACAACCGCTTTTAGATTCATGTATTTGTCCATCATCTAAAACTTCTATAAGCATATTTTTAGTAACTTTAGTAACTAATT
Organism: Bacilli bacterium; assembly: GCA_045535005.1. Lineage (GTDB taxonomy): Bacteria > Bacillota_I > Bacilli_A > RF39 > UBA660 > CAG-1000. Next base: position 510 of record JAZSKU010000065.1, on the reverse strand, counting down.
CTGAATCTTTTGATGCTTCTTTTCTTACGTTAGATCCATATGTAACGATTGCATTAGCGCTAGCGTTTATATTTAAATAGGGGATACATAAAAATAGTATTAATATGATGTGAAAAACTGTTTTTTTCATAATACCTCCTATGACATTATTATCATTATAATGATTATAACAAAATATGACATATTTTTCACTAAATTCCGTATATTTTTACACTATTTTTATATATATGTTATAATGTTTTTGGAGAGATGTGATTATTCACACTTACAGTGAACAAAGTATATCAATTTATAATGCTTTGTAAGTAGCTTTGATATATATGGTTTTGTCTATCAATAATTTAAATTATTGATTCAATTTTTTCTCTCCTTAATGAGGTATATATGTCTTTAATAGATAATTTAATAGATGAAAATAAATGGTTAGAATTTTTAAATTATAAAGAAAATAAAAATTTAAAAAAGAAAGAATTTAATAAACTAAAAGAATTTATTCTTAATAAAGAATAT
>JAZSKU010000031.1:0-8590 GCA_045535005.1 Bacilli bacterium | reverse complement strand
ATTTAATTAATAATAATGATGAAGATAAGCTAAATTATCTATATATGGAATGCTTCAATCATAAAGAAATAAAAAATGTTAAAGAAAAAATCTATATCGAATTAGAAAGTAATTGGGATGTAGTTTATTCTAAAGTATATGATTTTTTAAAAATAACTTTTCAAAAACACTAATAGTGTTTTTTTTATATGGAAAATATAGATTTTTTCTTGTTTTTTTGATAAAATTATCAATAGATAAGGTGGTATTAAGATGGATTGCTGTTTTACTATTGATAAATTTTCGGGTCCATTAGATTTATTGCTTCATTTAATTAAAGAATCTGATATTGATATTTATGATATAAAAATTGAAGAAATAACTAATCAATATTTAGATTATATAAAAAAAATGGAACAAATGAATTTAAATGTTGCAAGCTCATATTTAGTTATGGCTGCTGAATTAATAGAAATGAAGAGTAGAAAATTATTACCTTCAAAAGAAGAAGATAAAGAAGAAGATGAAGAGTTAATAAATAGTGAAGATGAATTAAAGAGAAGATTACTTGAATATCAAAAATATAAAGAAAGTACTTCTATATTTAGAGATATGGAAGAAAATAGAGGTAATTATTATACAAAAGCACCAGAGAGTTTAAAACAATATTCTAATGAAACATTATCTAATGATGGTAGTGTTGGTATATTTGATTTATTAGATGCTTTTCAAAAATTATTAGAAAGACAATCATATAATAAGCCAGTTAATACTAAAATAACTAGAAAAGAGTTGTCTGTTAAAGAAAGAGTTGTTAAAATAAGAGAGATATTGAAAGAAAAGAAGAAAGTTAATTTTGTTGACTTATTTGAAGAATTTAACAAACCATATGTAGTTGTAACTTTCTTATCTGTTCTTGAAATGGTTAAGGGTAGAGAAATAAATATTAAACAAGATAATAATTTCTCTGATATATATTTAGAAAGAGTTGATTGATGTGAATTATAAAGCAGTACTTGAAGGAATTTTATTTGTAGTAGGAGATGAAGGAATCTCTATTGATGAAATAGTTAATATCTTAGGTATTAGTGTAGAAGAAGTTAAGAATTTACTTATTGAACTTAAGAAAGATTATGAATCTAGTGATAGAGGACTTAGAATATCTTTTTTAGGAAATGCATTTAAATTAACTACTAAGGAAGAACATAAAGAATTTTATGAAAAGCTAGTTAATGACACTAAGAGTTCTTCTTTATCTAATGCTGCATTAGAAGTTTTAGCTGTTATTGCTTATAATGAACCAATAACTAGAATTAAAATAGATGAAATAAGAGGAGTTAATAGTTCTCAAATAGTTAGAAGATTACAAGCTCGTGGTTTTATTAAAATATGTGGTAAAGCTGATACAATAGGTAAACCAAGTTTATATAAAACAACTGATGAATTCTTAGATTATTTTGGTCTTTCATCTAAGAAAGATTTACCTGAAATAGTATTTAAAGATAAAGAAGAAAATGATGATGGGGACCTATATGTTTCTAACTATAAAGAAAATTAAAAAAATGTGTTGACAACATTTTATACTCATGATAATATTAATACACAAAGCAATTACTTAGCTTGCTAATTAATTACTTTGTACGAAGTGCTTAAACTTGTTTAAACACTTCTTTTTTTATGTTAAAATATAATTGGTGAAGATATGAAAAAGAAAAAGATTAATAAAGAAGAAGATATTTTTAACTCTTATGTACCTATATGTATTATGATTGGTATATTTGTAGGATTTGTATTATCTTTTATATATAATGACTTTATTATAACTGGATATGGCGCTCTTGTTGGTTTGTTATTTGGTGTTATATTATCAAGTTTTAAGATAACTTATATTAATAAAAAGAAGAAAAAGAAAAAATCTCGATAGTCGAGATTTATTTTTTTGTTAGAAGTTTTATTCTTTTTTGATATTCTTTATATAATTTTTCTGGTATTTTTTCTATTGGTATTTTTATATCTTTTATTTTAGAAAACATTTCTTGTATTTTTTCTTTACCAATTTTATTAGTTGCATCTTGCATAGGTGAAGGTGTTAAATCATATTTTATAAATAATTGTTCATATAAGTATTGATCTTTTGTTTGAAAACCTAATTGTATATTACCATTAGTTAAATTAATTGATAAATATGTCCATGCTTCATCTATAAAGAATCTATAATATATTTTGTTTGGAAGTAATAGAGTATCTTTATTATTTAAATAGAAGTCTAATAATTCATCTATATTACCATTATATGTATCTATACTATATAAACTATTAAATACTTTTGATCCTTCTTGTTTTTCATTAAAATTGTTTACAAAGAATGATTCATTAAATTCTTTTTTAAAGTCTTCTTCTGTTAAACTTCTATTATTATCTAAGTCTATTATTATATATGACCATATACATATTTTAATTATTAAATAGTTTTTGTTATTATGAGTTACTTCTTTTATTGTATCTAGACTACTATGATAGTCAAAGTATTCTACATGGTTTTCTAATAGTTGATGTAGTTGTTCCCATGTATCTTTTATATGGGACAAATTTTCTGTGAATGAAGTTATACTTATACCATCATTAAAATGTTTATTAAATAGTTGTTCTCTTAATTCTTCTTTGCTCATAATACTCCTTAGAAATTTATTATAACATAAGAAATATAAAAACGACTTATAAAGTCGTTTATTCATAAATTTTATTACTTAAATATTTTTCTATTATTATTTTACTTGGATTATACATGTTAGTAGGTAAGTCATTTATATCAAACCATTTCCATTCTGTTATTGTTTCTGGTTCCATAGTTTTAACTTCACCTTCATAAGATTGTGCGATAAAACCAATTGTTACATAATGAGCAGTTTCACTCATATCATCAGATACACATAATAATTTTAATTCATTTGATTTTAAACTTGTTTCTTCTGCTAATTCTCTTTTAGCAGCATCTATTAGTTTTTCCATGTATTCAACTTTACCGCCTGGCATTGTCCATGTTCCTTGACCATTAAGTTCACTTGATGCTTTTTCTTTATTTGGATTTCTTAATCCTAATAATACTTTATTATCTTTAAGAATCATTATTCCTACACCTAAACCTGGTTTCATTAATATCACCTCTAATAATTATTTTAATATATAAAGAGGATAAATGGTAGAAAAAGTTAATTTATATAATAATAATTTTTAATTGTATAAAAGTGTTTGGAAATATGATTTTTCTTATAGAGATAATTTTATTATAATTGATAAATTTTACTTGATAATTAAATTATAGCGATTTGTATTAATTTCTTAGTTTAATTATAATCTTTTTTGGAACGTTTATAAGTGTCTACCTATATTTCTTTTATTAAAAAGAAAGGAGGGAACATTATGAATAATAAAGTATTTATTTTGTATATACTAAGATATGCTTTATATATTCTTTTTTCTATATCTATTCTTATTATAGAAATAAAAAAAGACACTTACCATAAGTAAATGTCGCCAAAACATATAGGTGGACATTTACTTTCAGATAAACGTTCCACTTAAGTAAATAATAACATATAAAATATATTTTAACAAGTATTTGATTTATGATAAAATATTTATATGAAAGGTTGGGTTTATATGAGTAGAAAGATTGATATGGAAGCAAAATTATTTATGTTTGTGTTACATTTAAAAGAAGATAAAAATAAAAAATATTCATCTGTTGAAGGAGATAAACATATTACATATTTATTTGATAGTTATGATGAGTTTAAGTCATATTTTGTTAATAATGGATTTCCTGATATTAGTAAAGATGTATTAGAGTTATGTAGAATGAAAACTACTAAGAAGGGTACTGTTATTGCGTTAAAAGGAATATGTGATCATGCGATTAGAAGACATATGGAACTTACTTCTGAAAATAGTGTTCAAAGTTTTGATGTTTTAGCTGTACATAATCCTATGGCTTTTGTAGTTTCACCAGATAAAGTAGAAGATTTTAAAAGTGTTAAACCTGATCCTAAGGTGAGAGAACAAATTGAAAAAATGGCTCAGCAATTTGAAGTTAATAATTTAACTGAGGGTCCATCTTTAGTTAGAAGAGTAACTTTTGATAAAAAATAAAAACTCGAATTTAATCGAGTTTTTGTTTATTTTGGTGCAAGAGATGGGAATCGAACCCACAAGGTAAAAATACCGTCAGATTTTGAGTCTGATGCGTCTACCAGTTCCGCCACACTTGCTTTTCTAGTTAATTATAACATAATTTATTATTTATAACATATAATTTATAGTAATTAGTTTAATTATTTGTTATAATTTAGATGATTGGAAGGTAATGTTTATGCAAGAAAATAATAATGAAGAAAAGAAAGAATTTGTAATTGAAGAATTACCTAATGAAAATGTTGAAACTAAAACTGAAAGTACTAATAATGTAGAAAATAAGACTGAGGTTACTACTAGTAATTTAGAAAATAAGATTAATAATGCGGTTGATGCTATTACTAAACCTAAAGAATTAACTAGTGAGTTTACTTTAGATCAAGTTAAGTATGCTAAAAAATATGCTTATTTATGTTATATACCATTTTTATTTATTTATCCTTATATAACAAAGAGATATATTGATAATGCGTATATGAAACATCATGTTAATCAAGGAATTGATTTAACTGTATTTACTATTATTGCATTTATTCTTGATAATGCTCTTACTAATATATTTAGAGAAGAAACATCATTTGGCGCTTATGTACCAGGATGGGTTGGTTTCTTTGGATATTTTATTACTGTTATAATTGTTGCATATTGTGGATTTGGAATTTGGTCTATTCATACTGAAAAGACTTATGAATTACCTTTAATTGGGAAATTCAAATATTTAAAATAGCGAGTATTCGCTTTTTTTTTAGTTATAAAAGTTATATAATAATTTGGTAAGGAGGATTTTATGGATATTAAATATTTTGATAATGCTGCGACTACTGCATTAGATAAAGATATTTTAGAGAAGATGATGAGTTATTTTACTGATAATTATTATAATCCATCTTCTATATATAAAGCTTCTTTAAATGTTCATAATGATGTTTTAGAGGCAAGAAAAAGAGTTGCTTTGGCTATTGGTGCTAAAACAGAAGAAATATATTTTACATCTGGTGGTACTGAAAGTGATAATTTAGCAATTAAAGGTTTTGCTTATGCAAATAAAAGTAAGGGGAATCATATAATTACTTCATGTATTGAACATCCTGCGATTATTAATAGTTGTAAAGCGCTAGAACGTGAAGGATTTGAAGTTACTTATATTGGTGTTGATGAAAATGGTATTATTAAGTTAGATGAGTTAGAAAATGCTATTAAAGAAAATACTATTTTAATTAGTGTTATGACTGCTAATAATGAAATAGGTACTATTGAACCAATAAAAGAAATAGGTGAAATTGCTCATAAACATAATATTAAATTTCATACTGATGCTGTACAAGCTATAGGTAGTGTTAATATTAATGTTGATGATATGAATATAGATATGCTTAGTTTATCAGGTCATAAATTCTATGGTCCTAAAGGTGTAGGTGCCTTATATATTAGAAAAGGTACTTTTGTTAGAAGAGTTAATGATGGTGGACATCAAGAAAATGATAAAAGAAGTGGTACTGAAAATGTACCTGGTATTATTGGACTTGGATTTGCTATTGAAAAAGCAGTATCTAATTTAGAAGATAATAAAAAATATATTAGTGAACTTAGAGACTATTATATTAGTGAAATTGAAAAGAAAATTAAGAATGTTAAATTAAATGGGGATAGAGTTAATAGACTTCCAGGGAATGCTAATTTTAGTTTTGAATTTGTTGAAGGTGAAAGTATATTATTATATTTAGATAGTAAGGGTATATGTGTTTCTACTGGAAGTGCGTGTTCTTCTAAATCTTTAGAACCATCTTATGTTCTTTTAAGTATTGGTCTTCCTCATGAAATTGCTCATGGATCAATTAGAGTTTCTATTGGAAAACATAATACTAAAGAAGAAGTTGATTATTTAATAAATACAATGGTAGATGTAATTAGTAAATTAAGAAGTATGTCTCCATTATGTGAGGAGGAAAAATAATGTATTCTGATAAAGTAATGGATCATTTTGAAAATCCAAGAAACGTTGGTGTTATTGAAGATGCTGATGGTGTTGGCACTGTTGGTAACCCTGTATGTGGGGATGTAATGAAAATGTACTTAAAAATAGAAAATGATGTAATTGTTGATGTTAAGTTTAAAACATTTGGATGTGCATCTGCGATTGCTACATCTTCTATGGCAACTGAATTAATAAAGGGAAAAACTATTGATGAAGCACTTGAAATAACTAATAAAACAGTGGCTGAAGCATTAGATGGATTACCTGCTGTTAAGATGCATTGTTCTGTTTTAGCAGAAGAAGCTATACAAGCTGCTATTGAAGATTATAGAAGTAAAAAGGCTTAAAATTTGACTATTTTTTAAAAATGTGGTATAATGTAAACACTTTTTAAAAGGGGGAAAAATAAAATGAAAAAAGTATATTATGTATTAAGACCAAGTGATTTTGAATTATTCTCATCTGTTGATAGAGAAGGAGAGGTAACTTACGAAAGAGCTGAAAACTTTGAAGGGTTAGATGCAGCTGATAGTTTATTATTTTTTGAAGGTAAGAAATTTAATTTCTTAGGTATGACTTTCTATGGTAAGACTGTTAAGGAATTAGTTACTGGACAAAAATTTAAAATTCAAATTATGCAACCTACTGATGCTTCTACTAATCGTACTATGAGTGTATATTCTAAAGATTTAGGTATTAGAACTATGGAACCAAGATCATTTAAGAGAAGTATTGTAAGTAATACTAAGATTGTTGGGTTCTTTGATTATTTAAAGGAAAATTCTTTATTTGATCAATATATTAGTGAAAACGTAGAATTTGTTAAAACTGCTCAAGAATGTAATCAAGAATATCAAAGAGTTGTAACAGGTCCTAGTGGTGAACTAAAAAGAGAACTTAGAAGTGCAGCTAGAAGTAAATAAGTTTCAATTTTGAAACTTATTTTTTTTGTAAAGAAATTGTAATATTTAAATCCCTATATATTGTATTGTGCTACAATATAGTAGGAGAGTGAAGTATATGAGAGATGTTGGTACTATTGTTAGAGGTATTAGAACACCTATTATTAAGGAAGGAGACGATTTAGCTAATATAGTAGTAGATTCAGTTATTAAAGCAAGTGTTAGTGAAAATTTTGAATTTTATGATAAAGATGTAATTGCTATAACTGAAGCTGTTGTTGGTATTTCTGAAGGTAATTTTGCTACTTTAGATCAAATTGCTAGTGATATAAGAAGTAAGATGAATTCTGATCATATTGGTCTTGTATTTCCAATATTAAGTAGAAATAGATTTGCTGTTTTATTATCAGCTATTGCCAGAAGTACTAAAAAGATTACTTTATTATCTAGTTATCCATCTGATGAAGTAGGAAATGATATATTATATAGAGAAGATTTAGTTAAGAATAATGTTAATGTATCAAGCGATTTAATTAGTGAAAGTGAATATGTTGAGAAGTATAGTCATTTTAAACATCTATTTACTGGTGTTAATATGTATGAAGTATATAGAGATTTAGTATTAAAAGAAGGTTGTGAATTTGAAATGGTATTCTCAAATAAACCTGAAGATATATTAAAATATACTGATACTGTTATTAATTGTGACATACATACTAGAATTGAAACTAGAGATAGAATTATGTCATGTGGAGCTAAAAAAGTTCTTATGTTAAGTGATATTCTTAATGAAAGTGTAGATGGTAGTGGTTATAGTCCATATGGTTTACTTGGAAGTAATCGTTCTACTGAAGAAAAAGTTAAATTATTCCCAAGAACTGGTGATGTACTTGTAAATAAAGTTCAAGAATTAATGAAAGAAAGAACAGGTAAAACTATTGAAGTAATGGTTTATGGAGATGGTGCATTTAAAGATCCTGTTGGTAAGATTTGGGAACTTGCTGATCCAGTTGTAAGTCCTGCTTATACTAAAGGTTTAGAGGGAAGTCCAAATGAAATTAAATTAAAATATTTCTCTGAAAATAAATTTAAAGATTTAACTGGAGATGAGTTAAACGAAAAAATGAGAGAAGAAATTAGAAATAAAGATAAAGAGTTAAAAGGTTCTATGGCTACACAAGGTACTACACCAAGACGTTATACAGATTTAATCGGAAGTTTATGTGATTTAACAAGTGGTAGTGGTGACAAAGGAACTCCGGTTGTATTAATTCAAAGATATTTTACTAATTATAGTAATGAGTAGTTATTTTATAACTACTTTTTTTATGTTAAAATATTTTTGTGGAGGACAAGATGAAAATTAATAAATATAAGAAAATAGGTAAGAATAAATATAAAGTGTATTTTGATAATACTGATATTATTTTATATGAAGATATTATATTAAAATATGAATTATTAATTAAAAGTGATATTGATGTATATTTATTAGATGAAATAATTGAAGAAAATAAATTATATGATGCGTATAATTTAGTTC
>JAZSKU010000032.1:0-10768 GCA_045535005.1 Bacilli bacterium | reverse complement strand
TTGATTAAGAAAATATTTAAAATAATTAGTTTTAAAAAAGTGAAGTTAATATATAAAATCATATATAAGTATTAACAATTTAAATGTTCTACGTGGAACATTTAAATAAAATGATGTATTAAATAATAAAAATTAAATATTAAATTATTAACAATTGATGTTCTACGTGGAACATCAAAAAAATAATAAAAAACTTGATATAATGTTGAAAAATGTATATAATTTAATTGTGCAACGTTATAAATTTGAATCAGGTCAGATTCGGAAGAAAGCAGCCTTAAGATGCTATAACGTGTGCACATATTTTTTTAATGTTAAAACGAAAAGTTGTTTGGGTGATAAAATGTTAGATGAATTATATAAATTAAATCAAAAAGCAATAAAATGTGGTGATGTACCAGTTTCATGTATTATTTTGAGGGATTCTAAGATTGTTTCTAAAGCTTATAATCAACGAATTAAGAAAAATGATCCATTGGGTCATGCAGAAATAATTGCTATAAAAAAAGCCTCTAAAAAGCTTAAAACGTGGAATTTAAATGACTGTGAATTATATGTTAGTTTAAAACCATGTAAAATGTGTGAAGAAATAATTAATGAAGCGAGAATAAAACATGTATATTATATAATTGATTCTGATAAAGAAATACACAAAACTGTTAATTACAAAAAGTTAATAACAAACAATGAGTTAGAAAATAAATTTAAGACACAATTAAAGCAATTCTTTACAGATAAAAGATAGAATAAATAAGAATTCTTTGTTATAATATAAGTTGGAGGAAAAGGCAATGTCATACATTTCATTATATAGAAAATACAGACCTAGTAAATTTAAAGAAGTTGTTGGTCAAGAAGTTGTTAAAACAGTACTAAAAAATAGTATTGTTAATAATAAAATAAGCCATGCTTATATATTTAATGGACCTAGAGGAACAGGAAAAACAAGTCTTGCTAAAATCTTTTCTAAAGCCGTTAATTGTTTGAATTTTAGTGATGATCTATGTTGTGAATGCGATGTTTGTAAATCTAATTTTGATGACGAAATTGATATTATTGAAATAGATGCAGCAAGTAATAATGGTGTTGATGAAATAAGAGAAATTAGAAACAGTGTTAAATTAATGCCTTCTCATTTGAAATATAAAGTTTATATAATTGATGAAGTTCACATGTTATCAACAAGTGCTTTTAATGCCTTATTAAAAACGTTAGAAGAGCCACCAGCACATGTAATTTTTATACTAGCAACAACAGAAATGAATAAAATTCCATCAACTGTTTTATCCAGATGTCAAAAATTTGATTTTAAAAAACTTACTCAAAATAATATTGAAAAACAGCTTAGATACGTTTTAGAATGCGAAGAAAAAACTTTAAATGATAATATTATATCTTTAATAGCTAAAATCAGCGATGGTGGTATGAGAGATTCAATAAATATGCTTGATCAAGTATTATCAATTAATAAAAGTGATTTAAGCGATGATGATGTATATGAGTTAATTGGGGAAGTTAGTGAAAACTCAATGTTTGAACTATTAAATACAATAATTTCTTGTGATATTAAAAGTTGTTTATTAAAACTAAATGAATATTATGAAGAAGGTAAAAATTTCATAAATATAATTGATAGATTACAAATATTAACAAGAAACATAATAATATATAACAATACAGACAAGTATTTTGATGAAGAATATGAAAAAAAATTATCTAAATATACTAAATTAGATATGAATTCATGTTCTAGATTATCTGAAGAACTTTTTCAATTAATTAATGAAATTAAGAAAAGTAATAGTCAAAAAACAATAATGGAAATATATTTCATAAAAATGTGCTTAATTTTCAGTAAAAATGATGTAAAAAAAGAAGAAAACATTGAAGAAAAAGTCGAAGAATCAAAAAAAGCAATTGAAACTAAAGAAGTTGTTAACAAAGAAAATGAATTAGTAGAAAAAAAGATTGAAGAATTTGATATAAAAAAAATCAGAATAAATAATGCATTTTATAATGCAAATAAAGATTTAAAAAATGAATTTATTGATAAATACAAAAAAATTAGTGAATATGTCCCTTCTAAGGAATTTAATGCAATAGCAAATTTAATGTTAAAAGCAACTCCTGAAGTTATAGGTGAAACAAATCTTTTATTTACTTTTGTTAATAATTTTGAAGTTGTTTTATTTGATAGAAATATTGAATTGGTTGAAAAATTACTAAAAAATATATTTGATAAAAAATATGTTATAGTAGCTATCACTACAGATGAATGGGAAATAGAAAAAACTAATTTCATAAACAATAAAAATAATAATATAAAATATGAATATATTGAAGAAAAAAAGAAGAAAAAACAAACAAAAAAAACAACTGTATTAGAAAATACAGCTGAAGATATATTTGGTGATGATTTAATCACAGTAGAATGAAAGGAATGATAAATATGAATATGCAAAGTTTAATGGCACAAGCTAGAAAATTACAAGGAGATATGGAAAAATTAAGTAAAGAAATAGAAAATACAGTATTTACTTACGAAAATGATCAAATTTCTGTTGAAATAAACGGAAAATATGAAGTTAAGAAAATGAATATTAAAGATACTAGTATTATGGAAGATAAAGAAATGCTAGAAGATATGTTATTTGTTGGAATCAACAATGTTTTAGAACAAATTAAAAAAGAAAAAGAAAAGAAATTAGGTAAATATACAAATGGTCTTGGAGGATTATTCTAAAAATGGCCTTACCAAAGAGTTTTACACAATTAGTAAACAGTTTAACAATTTTACCAGGAGTTGGTGAAAAAACTGCAGAAAGATATGCATATGCAATATATGAACAAGATTTTCAAGAAATTGAAAGTCTTTCAAATGCATTAATAGATTTTAAAAACAATATAAAAAATTGTTCAATATGTGGCTGTTTAAGCGATGATGAAATATGTGATGTATGTTCATCAGAAACTAGAGATAAATCAACAATATGTATTGTGGAAGACTCAAAAAATGTGTTTTTTATAGAAAAAGCTAAGAAATATAATGGATATTATCATGTTTTAAATGGATTAATATCACCAATAGACGGAAAAAACCCTGAAGATTTGAATATTTCAAATTTATTAAATGAAAGATTAACACCAGATGTTAAAGAAATAATAATCGCACTTAATCCATCTATTGAAGGTGAGGTAACATCGTTATATTTACAAAAATTACTTGAAAATAAAAATATAAAAATATCAAGATTATCATATGGAATACCAATGGGAAGCGATATAGAATATCTTGATCCTATTATGGTTTCAAAAGCATGGGATGATAGAAAAGTAATATCATAATATAAATCACATAAATTTTATTGAGGAATTTATGATATTAAGAATAATAAAACGAATAGTGTATGCACTATGCTTAATTTATACAATTAATATATTTATTTCCACAAAGGGAATATATATACCAATAAATTACTACACTATATTTATAATTAGTATATACGGGATACTAGGAATAATAGTTATATTATTAGTAAAATATGTATTTTAGGAGGAAAATGAGTAAATTATATAATTATTTTGAAAATTTATACAATGAAGATAAAATCAGTCAAGCATTTCTTATAGGAAATGTTGTTTTTGATGATATTAAGGATGAATTACTAGAAATAATTAATAAATTTATATTCAAATCCGATAAAAATATTAATGATAATCCTGATTTATTTATACTAACAGAAGAAAATGAAAATATTAATAAAGATTCTATAAAAGAATTAATAATGAATTTATCAACAACATCACAATTTAATCAAAAAAAAGTATATGTTATTGATGAAAGTGAAAAATTAAGTGATAAAATTTATAATACTTTATTAAAAACATTAGAAGAACCTCCAGAAGGTGTATATGCAATTTTATTAACAAATAATATTGACTCTGTTAAACCAACTATTGTAAGTAGATGCCAAAAACTATTTATTTCACAATCAAAAGAAAAAATAAACAATGATAATGCAGCTTTAGCAGAGAATTTTATTGAATTTATAGAAAAAGAAAATGTTAAAACAATTGGAAAAGGTTATGAAATATACAATTCAATAAAAGATAGAAAAAAACTAGAAGATGTTTATTATGAATTATTATATAAATATAAAGATTCTCTTCATAAACTGATTGAAAATGATTCATATGAAGATTTAATAATACAAAATAATACAATTGAAGAAATATCAAAAAAATTAATTGTTATTGATAAAGCAATATATAATTTAACTTATAATCAAAATAAAAACTTAGCTATTGATAGATTTATAATAGAGATGTGGAGATGTAAAATATGAGAAATATAGGAGTAGAATTTAAAAAGAACGGAAAACAATATATTTTCTTTGATAATAATTTAGATGTTAAAGAAGAAGATTATGTAATTGTTGAAACTGAGAGAGGTCAACAATTTGGTCGTGTAGCAAGTATTGTTGGTGAAAGTAATAATAATGATAAGCATGCTAATATATTAAAAATAGCAACAAAAGCAGATATTAAGCAAAATGAAAAAAATATTAATGATGCAAAAGAAGCTATATCAAAAGCTACAGAATTAGCAAAAAATTTAGAATTAGATATGAAATTCTTAGATTGCTATTTTACTTTCGATAGAAAACAATTAGTTTTTCAATTTTTAGCTGATAATAGAGTTGATTTTAGAGAATTAGCAAAAAACTTAGCATCTATATATAAAACTAGAATAGAATTAAGACAAGTTGGTGTAAGAGATAAAGCAAAAGAGATTTCAGGAATCGGTCAATGTGGAAGAAGACTTTGTTGTTCATGCTTCCTTAACGATCTAGATTCAGTAGGTATAGCTCAAGTAAAAAATCAAAATTTATCACTAAACCCTAATAAAATAAATGGTTTATGTGGTAGACTTTTATGTTGTTTAAAATATGAGGATGAACTATATACAGAAAATAGAAAAGATATGCCTGAAGTTGGAAATAAAATAGATAATAAAGAAGGAAAAGGAACAGTTATATCAGTAGATATACCAAATAGAAAATACGTTGTTCTTACTGAGGAAAACACAAAAATTGAAGTAACAGTTCCAAGTAAATGTGATAAATGTGAAAGAAAATGTAATAAATGATTTAGTTTATTTTAATAATTTAAAAATAGTTCAAAATAAAGATTATTTTAATTTTAGTTTAGAATCTATTTTACTTCCTAATTTTGTAGAAATAACACCAAATACAAATAATATAATTGATTTTTGTAGCGGGAATGTACCAATTCCATTAGTATTAACTACAAGAACTGATTCAAAAATACATGCTGTAGAAGTACAAAAAGAAATATATGAATTAGCAAAAGAAACAATAAAAATAAATAATTTAGAAGACAAAATAATATTAATAAATAAAGATGTAAAAGAAATATATAATGACTTTGAAACAGATACATTTGATCTAATAACATGTAATCCACCATATTTCAAAAAAACTAATGATAGCATTATTAATGAAAATATGGTAAAATCTATCGCTAGACATGAGATATTAGTTGAATTAGAGGATATATTTGTAATTGCTAAAAAGTTATTAAAAAATGGAGGTTCTTTATCCATTGTTCATAGGACAGATCGATTAATTGAAATAATTGATTTAATGAAAAAACATAATATTGAACCAAAAAGATTACAATTTATTTATCCAAAAGTTGGTAAAGAATCTAATTTAATAATGATTGATGGTAGAAAAAATGGAAATACTGGATTAAAAGTATTATCACCATTATATGTTCATAATGAAGATGGAAGTTATACAGAAGAAGTATTAAAAATGTTTGGGAAGTGATTTTATGATACAAAAAAGTTATGAAGAAAGTAACTATGGAAAATTATATTTAGTGCCTACGCCAATAGGTAATTTAGATGATATAAGTTATAGAGCTGTTAAAACGCTTGAAAATGTGGATATAATATTTGCTGAAGATACAAGAGAAACTATAAATTTATTAAAACATTTAAATATATCTAAAAAAGTAGAATCATGTCATAAATTCACTGAAATGATGCATAAAGATAAAATAATTAATATTTTAAAAGAAAATAAAGATATAGCATATGTTACAGATAGAGGAACACCATTAATTAGTGATCCTGGTAATGTAATTGTAGAAGAAGTAATTAAGGAGAACATAACTGTTATAGCGCTTCCAGGAGCAAATGCATTATTACCAGCAATAAATATGTCTGGTTTATCTAATGAAAGATTCTTATTTTATGGATTTTTAAATAGTAAACAATCAATAGCTAAAAAAGAATTAATCGATTTAAAAGAATTTGATAAAACAATTATATTTTATGAATCTCCACATAGAATTGAAAACACTTTAAATTTAATGTTAGATGTTTTAGGAGATAGAAAAATAGCTATTGTAAGAGAAATCTCTAAATTACATGAAGAAGTAAGAAGAAATACTATTAGTAATATATTATCTAAAATAAATGAAATTAAAGGTGAAATTGTTTTAGTAGTTGAAGGTTGTAAAGAAGTTATTAACAACATAGATTATGAAAATGAAGTAGATAATCTATTAGAAAAAGGATATTCTAAGAGAGATGCTATTAAGGAAATAGCAGATAAATATAATATAAGTAAAAATAAATTATACGAAATATGTAAGGAGAAATAATATGAAATTAGTTGTTGGACTTGGTAATCCAGGAAAAGAATATGAAAATACAAGACACAATTGTGGTTTTAGAGCAATTGATTTTTATGCTGAAAAAAATAATTTAGATTTCAAAAAGAAATTTAATGGATTATATGCTGAACAAGTTGTTAACAACGAAAAAATAATATTATTAAAACCTCAAACATTTATGAATTTATCAGGTAATTGTGTTCAATCGTTTGCAAATTATTACAACTTACATGTTGATGATATTCTTGTAATATATGACGACGTTGATTTTGAAACTGGAAAATTTAAAATTAAAAGAGGCGGATCTTCAGCAGGACATAATGGTATTAAAGATGTTATTAACAAACTAAAAACTGAACAAATTCAAAGAATTAGAGTAGGAATTTCAAAAAATAATATTGAACTTATGAATTATGTTCTTGGAAAATTTAGTAAAGAAGATAATGAAAAATTAAATAAAGTTGTTGAAGAAATATCAAATGTTATTGAAGATTTTTCTAAATATGATATCGATAAGTTAATGGATAAGTATAATAGGGATTAAAGTGAAAAATAAATTATATAAAGAACTATTTGATTTTGATGTTTATAGTACTAAAAAAATAGCTATAAGTAAAAACGAAATATATAACCAATTAATGTTATATATGTTTTTTAATATGAAAAAAGATATTTTATTAGTAGTACCAACATTAAATGAAGCTACTGAAATATATAATGAATTAAAGAATTATTTAGAAAATATATATCTTTTCCCTGAAGATGACATTATGACTAAAACAGCCATAGCAAGTTCTCCAGAATTCTTATTTATGAGAGCTAATCTATTAAATAAATTTCAAGAAAAAGAACCAAAATTTATTATAGTGCATTTAAATAGTTTTATAAAAAAACTACCAAATAGTAATTTATATACACAAAATAAAATAAAACTCAAAATTAATGATGAAATAAATAGAGATGAATTAATTAATAAATTAATAAATATAGGATATAAAAGAGAAAGCATGGTATATGATACATCAGATTTTTCAGTAAGAGGGTTTGTAATAGATGTATTTCCAATAAACTCTGAAAATCCAATAAGAATTGAATTCTTTGATAATCAAATAGAAAAAATTAAATATTTCGATGTATTAACTCAAAAATCAATAGAAGAATTAAATTCATTTGAAATAAATTCCATAAAAGATGATTTTAACAATAACGATTCATCAATATTGGATTATTTAAATGATGGTATTACAATATATCATAATTATGGACAAATAATTCAACAAGAAAAAATGTTAGACCCTCAACTTAAATTCTTAAATTTAAAAGATGAATTATACAAAGTTAAACAATTAGAAAGAGAATCTGATATTTATATAGATACAATTAATAATAGAAATTGTGATATTAAAATTGAAGCAAAATCAATAGATAAATATGAAGGTAATAAGGAAAAATTTGTTAAAGATATAATTTCTACAAATGGTATTTTGTATTCTGCAAACGATAGAGTTGTAAAAGATTTAAAAAATATAGAAAAATCACTAAAAATAGTAAAAGAAACATTAAATCATGGTTTTGTGTATAAAAATATATATTATTTTTCAGAAAATGATCTTTATGAAAAATATTCAAGTAAAGAATTAGCACAAAAGTCATCATTAGGACAAAAAATAATGTCAATTGACAACATAAAAATTGGTGATTATGTAGTACATAGAAAGTCTGGTATAGGAATTTATAATGGTATTACAACTATCGAAAAAAATGGACTTAAAAAAGATTACTTATTAATACAATATAAAGGTAATGATAAATTATATATGCCAGTTGAAGATATAAGTAAATTATATAAATATTCATCTAAAGAAGGTTCTAAACCAACAATTAACAAATTAAATAGTGTTGAATGGACTAAAACAAAATTAAGAATTAAAGAAAGAATAAAGAGTATTACTGGCGAATTAATTAAAATATATTCAGAACGTAATAAAGCTACAATTGAACCATTTAAACCAGATGACGAAAATCAAGCAATCTTTGAAAATGAGTTTGAATATAATGAAACAGTAGATCAATTAAAAGCATCTGAAGAAATTAAACTTGATTTAGAAAAACCAAGACCAATGGAAAGATTATTATGTGGCGATGTTGGATATGGTAAAACAGAAGTAATTTTTAGAGCAATGTTTAAAGCTGTTATAAATGGAAAACAAGTAGCATACTTATGTCCAACAACATTACTATCACATCAACAATTTGATTCAGCTAAAGAAAGATTTAAAAACTTTGGTATAGAAATAGAGTTAATTAATAGACATTTTACTAACAAACAAGTCCAACAAAAACTAAATAGATTAAAAGAAGGTAAAATAGATATAATATTTGGTACTCATAGATTATTAAGTAAGGATGTTGAATTTAAAGATTTAGGATTACTTGTTATAGATGAAGAACATAGATTTGGTGTTGAACAAAAAGAAAAAATTAAACAAATGAAGAGTAATGTTCATGTTTTATCAGTTTCAGCAACACCAATACCAAGATCATTACAAATGTCTTTAGTAGGAATTAGAGATCTAACGTTAATTGAAAGTGCTCCTAAAAATAGATATCCAGTACAAACTTATGTTATTGAATATAATGAAATGTTAATGAGAGAAGCTATTTTAAAAGAGTTATCAAGAAATGGTCAAGCATATATCTTATATAATAATATTACTAACATGAATACATTAGTTGAAAAGTATAAGAAACTTATACCAGAAGCAAGAATATGTTATGCACATGGGAAAATGTCAAAAAATGAAATGCAAGATATAATATATGACTTTACTAATAAAAAATATGATGTGCTTGTAAGTACAACTATTATAGAAAATGGTATAGATATACCAAATGCTAATACAATAATAGTAATAGATGCTGATAGATTTGGATTATCACAACTATATCAAATAAGAGGTAGAGTTGGACGTAGTGATAAAATCGCATATGCATATTTAATGTATAAAAAAGAAAAAGTATTAAATTCAATTGCATTAAAACGTCTAGAAGCAATTAAAGAATTTACTGAATTAGGTAGCGGATATAAAATATCAATGAGAGACTTAGCAATAAGAGGAGCAGGAGATATTTTAGGAAAAGAACAAGCTGGATTTATAGATTCAGTAGGTGTTAATATGTATCTTGATCTTATTAATGAAGAAGTTAATGGAATAGATGGAGATGCAGAAGAAGAAAAAGATGTTATTCCAATAGATGTTGATACACATATTGGTGAAGAATATACTAATGAAAGTGAAATTATTATTGAACTTCATAAAAAGATTAATGGTATAACAACTAGAAAAGAACTTAATGAAGTATTATCTGAAATAAGAGATAGATTTGGCTATACTAACCCTAAATTAGAATTATATGCTAATGAAAAATATTTAGAAAAACTATTAATGATCCTTATGATTAAGATAATGGAAAATGATAACTTAAAAGTAACAATAAAATTAAAACCTGAAGTATACGAAAATATAAGTATTGAAAAATTATTTGTTGAATCAACTAGAATAACAACCAAATTTAATTTTCAATATAAAAACAATAGTATATTTATAACACTATTAAAAGCAACACTTGAAAAAGATTATATATATTATTTAATAGACTTACTAGAAATAATTTATAGAATGAAATTTCAAAGCATAAAATAATTAAATTCACCCAAAATATAAATAGGGTGAATTTTTAATATGCAAATAACAGGTATTGTAAGAAAAATAGATGATTTAGGTAGAATTGTATTACCTAAAGAATTAAGAAAAACACTTAATATAAATCCAGGTGATGACTTTCAAATAAGTATTGATAATGAAAAAATAATATTAGAAAAATATTTTTTATTAAAGAACAATGAAGAAGAATTAATTAAAATGATTACCTGTTTCAATTCTGATGATAACAAAGTATATTTAGTAATAAATAATAAAATTGTTAATAAAGATAATGAACAAATTACTAACGAAGTAAGAGATATAATATTAACTAGAAAACAGTATTTAAATGAAGA
>JAZSKU010000042.1:0-10335 GCA_045535005.1 Bacilli bacterium | reverse complement strand
TATTAATAGATTGAAAATATAATAATATATCTATTGTTAATGAAGATAGATTCTATGTTGAAACTAATAATTTATATGGAATAATTAATTCTAAAAATGAGGTTATTGTTGATATAAAACATAATATATTAAAATATACTGATAATTATATAACTTATAAATATATAGAAGAAAAAAATGAATTATTCCCTGATGGAAGTGTTGTTACTGAAAAGAAAGATGTTATAAATGTAACAGATATGGATGGTAAGAAAATATATACTTTAAATATAAATGGTAGTTTCTATTCATATGATGTATATGAAAAGAATGGAAACTTATATGTTATAGTTTATAGTGCATATGAGAAAATTAGTGGTATTTACGCGATTAATAAAAAAGGTCTTATTAATACTGCTGATAAACCATATTTATTCTTCTCTTCTGGTAAAGAAATATATAGTTTTTATGAAATACTTCAAAATGAAAATCAATTTAAATTTGTAGTATATGATTTAGATTTTAAAGAAGTATTTACTAAATATTTAGATTATAGAGAATTCTCATCATTTGAATATTATAAAGATGATATATATATTTTTAAATATTATGAAGAGAAATTTAGTTCTACTCCAATAGTATTGTATTTTGATCAATATGGTGATATAAGTAATGATAAGATACATATTAAAGATTTTGAGAATGGACTTAGATATACTTTAATAGATGAAGAATTAAAAGTATTTGATGATAATGGAAATGTTATATATACTAGAAATGATGTTGATGAATATTTAGGTGGTTATTTATTTAAGATAGATAATTTAATATATAAGATGTCATTTAAGGAGGTTTAAGGTGCCATATATTAAGACAAGTACTAATGTTAAAATTAGTGATGAAAAGTTAGAAATAATTAAAAGTAAATTTGGTGAAGCTATAAGTATTATGGGTAAACCTGAAAGTTATTTAATGCTTGAGTTTAGTGATACTTCTAAGATGTATTTTAGAGGTGCTAATGAAAAAATAGCATTCATAGATGTAAAAGTATTAGGTGGTGTTAATAACAGTGAAGAAATGACTAAAGTACTTACTGAGATAATATCTAGTGAACTTGATATTCCATCTAATAATATTTATATAGCTTATATGGGTTATTCTAATTGGGGACTTAATGGAAGTAATTTCTAAATAAAAAAAGAGTTTAATAACTCTTTTTTATTTGTTTACTCTTATATAATTAACTCCGATACTATGATAATCATCTTTAAGAATAGTTTTCTTATAATCAAATATATACATAAGATTTTCTTTTATTTTTACATAGTATTTATTATTAAATCTATCTATTAAGTGCCCCTTCTCTACTTTATATTTACTTAACATATTATATTTACATACCATTGCTTCTGCATATGAAGAAACTATAACTTCTAAGTTAGGATGTTTATTATATCTAGTGTGATAATTATTAATTAATGATTTAACTTGATTATATGTTAACTCATAAGATAAAGTTATCTTATTAACACCTAATCTATGAAGGAACGCTACTGTATATGAGTTAGTTACATTTAATGAAAAATCAGTATCAACTTTCTTATATTTATATATACCACCTACATCACTTATTAAAAGTGGTGAATCATATTCAGGAAGTCTTTCATTAATTCTTGATATTTTTAATATACAATTACTACTATTTAACTTATCAAATTCACTTTTAGAATCAATATATACAATGTCATAATCATTACTATATTTATCATAATCTTCTTTAGTATGTACTAATATAGATTTATATTTATTATCTGAGTAATCAGTTAATAGTCCTGGATTATATTCTTCTTTTTTAACTTCTCTTTTATTTTTAATTACTTTAGTTAAATTTTCAAGAGCTTTTCTTCTTGTTTCATTTAATACTGATATTGGAATAAATACATCTTCACAACCTCGTCCATCATTTATAAATGCTTTATCAAGTTTATAAAATGTATCTCCGAATCTTGTTAAATTATCCCATATTTCAGTTGGTTTATTTTTAGCTTTTTCAACTATGAAGTCACTTTCTGCATACACTTGTCTAGCATCACAAACAGCTCTTATTTTAAGAGGTTCACCTACTTTAATATATGCAAATATGCTTACATATCTTCCAATATTATATTCAAATTTTTCTTCTATAGTTTTTCTTATTCTAGATAATTGTATTTCATCTGTTGTTTTTCTAACTTCACTTCCAATAGAGACATAATCTTTGTATTCTATAGTTATTGTGTCTCCTTTAGATGCATGAGTTACTTCTTTTTTATTTATATACATTTTTAATACAGTACATCCATTATCTTTATCACCAATGATTCTAATACCATCATTTATATTTAAGTCATCATATAATTTAATATCTATGTAATTAATTTTATATCCTTTTTTGAAGTTGACTACTTCACCTATTTTGATACCCATATGATTTGGTCTATATGTATTTAAAAAGTTATCATTTTCTTCATGGAATAAGAATCCTTTTGTGAATCTTCTATTAAATAATTTTTTTAATTCTTTTTTAACATCTTCTGTTTGTTCAGCAAGCGTACTATAAAGACTTGTAACATAATATACATATTCAGGCCTTTTCATTCTACCTTCTATTTTTAAACTATCTACTCCAATTTTAATTAGTTCTTTTACATAATCTAGTGTATTTAAGTCTTTAGTACTTAATAAATATCCATCATCAACAATCTTATCATTTACTTCTAATGAATAAGGTTGTCTACAACATTGAGCACATGTACCTCTATTACCACTTCTAGGGCCAATAAGAGCGCTCATTAAGCATTCTCCAGAGTAACTCATACATAATGCTCCATGAACAAATATTTCTATTTCCAAAGACGTATTCTCTTTTATTTCTTTTATTAATTCAATTGGTGTTTCACGAGCAAGTACTACTCTTTTAATGCCAATACTTTCACAGAATTTTGCTCCATCTAAATTATGAATATTTGCTTGAGTTGATGCATGTATTTCAAAATCAGGAAATGTTTGTCTAACTAAATCTATCATACCTAAATCTTGCATAATTAATGCATCTACTCCAATATAATATAAAAATTCTATATATTTCATAAAAGCATCTACTTCACTATCATAAATAAGAGTATTTACTGTTATATATATTTTAACTCTACTTAAGTGACATAAAAATACTGCTTCTTCTAATTCTTCTTTAGAAAAGTTACCTGCGAAACTTCTTGCTCCAAAAGCTTTACCTGCTAAATAAACTGCATTTGCTCCACCTGCAATAGCGGCTTTTAATGCATCCATATTACCCGCAGGAGCTAATACTTCTACTTTAGACATATTGTTTCACCTCGCATACATTATAACATAAAAAAATGATGAATTTAATATTCATCATTTTAATTAATCTATATATATTTGAGCTTTACTTACTGGACTTATAACTCCTAGTCTACTTATACTTCTTGCATACACTAAAGTGTCTTCTGTAACAACTGGTGGTTTAGTAGCGTCATAATCAATCCATGTATTCCCACCATCTAAACTATATTGTATCTTTTGTACAGGTACATTCTCATTAATATTAGTTAAATCTATTGTTTGAGATTCTTCTGACAAGTTATTAACAAGTAAATAATTACTTAAATAGTTTTTATATATTTCAGTATCGTTCATAACACCTTTATAGATTCTTGCTGTATAAAGTTTTCCATATAACCATTCTCTATCTGTAAAATATGAGCCATCTGGTCCTGGGTTACCACCTACTGAAAGAGGTACATAAACTTTAGGATAAGTAAATGTCCCATAACTCTTAAGGTTACATGTTTTTTCTAAGTTTCCATCTAAATATACTTTAGCGATACCAGTTGATTTGTTGAATGATGCTGCGATAACATGATTTTCTCCGGTATTTATAAATTGATCTAAAGTACATTGTCTATAATTTCCACCCATATATATACCAATTCCTGGTTGGCCTTTATATACTGGGGTAAGTTTTTGTGTATATACATTTAAATAGTATCCACCATTTTCAACATTAGAAATTATATTTGTATAACCAGCTTGTTCAGCATGGAATTTATCAAAGTTAACAGTTGCTTCTAATGTAAATGATCCATATTCATCACTTAAATCATCATAAGCACCAGTTCCTGAATAGTTGAAGTTAGCATTAAATCTAAGTGCTTGTTCTCCATTTAATACAAGTGCCCTATTTACAAATGTTGGGTTTGCAATTGGAGTAATTTTAGGTCCTGAAGAACTATATTGATATATTGTTCCTTGTACTGAACCATCTTGAGAAGTCCATGTATTTAAGTTAGTTCCATTTGGTCCAGCACCAATTAATTCTTTAGCAACAAAGTTAAAATCTAATGCTTCACGAGCATATGTATCATTAGTAGATATAAATGGACCTTTGATATTGAACTCTCTAATATAAGCTTCCATATCTATTCCTTCTTCAATGATTTCTCCTGTTGATACTTCTTGTACTCCACTAATTGAATAAATTGATAATTCTCCATTAGTAAATACATATTTATTTGGAATACCATTTGAATCTAATTCAATATAATAATCTATTCTTTTACCATCATAATCAAATGAACCAGATACTTTTGGAGCATCTCCTGGTTTTAAGTTTTCATTTGCGATAGTTACATAGTTAGCTTGGCTAGCTAATACATTAATAAATTTTTGATTAGCTTGTTGCATTACATATTCATTTTCACTTTCAGTAAGCATAGTTCTTATATCAGTAAGAAATGCATCTTTTCTAGCTTCTTTAAAATATTGTAATACCGCTGGGATTGCTATTAACATTAATACTGCTAATACACCAACAACAGCTAAAAGTTCTATTAATGTAAATCCTTTTTTATTTCTCATATTATTCACCTATTAATCTATATATATTTGAGCTTTACTTACTGGACTTATAACACCAAGTCTACTTATGCTTCTTGCGTATACTAAAGTGTCTTCAGTAACTACTGGTGGTTTATTAGCATCATAATCAATCCATGTATTCCCACCATCTAAACTATATTGTATCTTTTGTACAGGTACATTCTCATTAATATTTGTTAAATCTATTGTTTGAGAGTCTTCTGACAAGTTATTAACAAGTAAATAATTACTTAAATAGTTTTTATATATTTCAGTATCACTCATAACATCTTTATAAATTCTAGCTGTATATATTTTTCCATATACCCATTCTCTATCTGTAAAGTAGTTACCATCTGGTCCTGGGTTACCACCTACTGAAAGAGGTACATACATAGTTGGATAAGTAAATTTACCGTAATTTTTAAAGTTACATGTTTTTTCTAAATTACCATCTAAATATACTTTAACGATACCTGTTGATTTATTGAAGGATGCTGCTAAAACATGATTTTCACCTGAATTAATGTATTTATTCATAGTACAGAATCTATAAGTACCACCCATAAAGATCCCAAGTCCTGGTTGACCTTTATATACTTTTGTCACTTGAGGTGTATATACATTTAAGTAATAACCACCTGATTCAATATTTGAAATTATATTAGTATATTGTCCTGCTTCAGCTATAAAATGATTAAAGTTAACTGTTGCTTCTAATGTAAATGATCCGTATTCACTACTTAAATCATCATATGCTCCAGTTCCTTCATAGTTATAGTTAGCATTAAATCTAAGTGCTTGTTCTCCATTTAATACAAGAGCTCTATTTTCAAATGTTGGATTTTCAATTGGAGTTATTTTTGGACCTACTGAACTATATTGATATATTGTTCCTTGAACTGAACCATCTTGAGAAGTCCATGTATTTAAGTTTGTTCCGTTTGGACCAGTACCAATTAAATCTTTAGCAACAAAGTTAAAATCTAATGCTTCACGAGCATATGTATCATTAGTAGAAATAAATGGACCCTTGATATTAAACTCTCTAATGTATGCTTCCATATCTATTCCTTCTTCAATGATTTCACCAGTTGTTACTTCTTGTACTCCACTAATTGAATATATCGATAATTCTCCATTAGTAAATACATATTTATTTGGTATTCCGTTTGAATCTAATTCAATGTAATACTCTATTCTTTTACCATCATAATCAAATGAACCAGATACTTTTGGAGCATCTCCTGGTTTTAAGTTTTCATTTGCGATTGTTACATAGTTTTCCTGACTTGATAAAACATTAATAAATTTTTGATTAGCTTGCTCCATTACATATTCATTTTCACTTTCAGTAAGCATAGTTCTTACATCAGTAAGGAATGCATCTTTTCTAGCTTCTTTAAAATATTGTAATACCGCTGGGATTGCTATTAACATTAATACTGCTAATACACCAACAACAGCTAAAAGTTCTATTAATGTAAATCCTTTTTTATTTCTCATATTATTCACCTATTATCATTATAACATAATATACACAAATAAAAAGAGTAATTGCTTACTCTTAGTATTATAATCCTCTTGATGAAGATTGATTTCTATCTTTTTGTATTTGACTAATTAATCCAGCTTTAGTAACAACATGAGATTTAATTACTTGTGTTAAAAGTGCTTTTTCTTCATCTGATAATGAAGCAAATACTACTGGATTATTTAAAGCATCTATCATGTTTTTAATAACCATTTCATCTAATTCAATTAATGCTGAACTAGCTTCTCCAGCATAAGCATGATAGTATGATTGATTTAATTGTCTTCCTTCATTCCCTGGCATTTAATTCACTCTCCTTATATTTATTTTATCAAATAATATTTAACGATTTAATTGAAGTGTAAAGCGAATAATTAATTATCATCATCAAAATAATAATCATCTTCTTCTAACTCTTCTTCTTCAAAATTATAAGGTTCATAGTTACCATTATCTACTTCTTTTTGTTCCCATGACATTAAATTAGAATTTTTAGTTAGATTATTAGTTAAATTAACTAATGATATCATATGTAGTAAATCAGTATTAGTAAGTTCTATTTCTTCATTAGATTCTTTTTGATTAATGATCTTATCAATTACTTTGGTATCACTTTTTTCATTAATCATTTTAACTCTTATTTCTCTTAATAATTCTAATGGAATAGATTCTATCTTTTCTTCTATAACATCATAGATAAAATCATCATTTAATACATATTCTTTACTTTTCATATATTAACTCCTGTTAATATAATTATATCATTATTATTCTTTATTTTCATTCATATAAGCTTCTAATTCAGTTTTCCATGAAGCATCAATACAATCATTTTCAAAATATGAAGTACTTGCTCTATATACACCTTTTAACATAGTAGATACTCCTTCTTTATCTTTCTTATATGATGAAATATTTTCTTTTCTTATGCCTATACTTTGACCTTCATTATATGAATCTATATCTGCTCCTATATAAATAAATTCCCAATTCTTATGACCTTCAATCATTTCTTTTACTTGTTTTTTATTATATTCTTTAGAACTATTTTCATATCCATCAGTAGTAATAATAAACATTACTTTTTCTGCTTTTTCTTCATCCATATATTTAATAGATTTACCTATAGCATCTAATAAAGCAGTACATCCTCTAACATAATATTCTTTGTTAGTTAATTCTTTTACTTCTTTAACATTTTCTCTTTTTGTTATTAATTCATATTTGTCATCAAATAATACTGTAGTTATTTTAGCATTCTTATTTCTAAAACTATTAATATAATTATTATAACCTCCGATAGTATCTTCTTCCATTCCTCTCATAGATCCACTTCTATCAAGTAAGAATACAACATCCATTAATTTCTTTTCTCTTTTCATTTATATCATCTCCTCTTTCTCTTACATGATACTAAAGAATGTTATTAATAAGGTCACTTGTTAAGCGACATTTAATAAAATATGTTATAATTATTTTGTTGTTTAGGAGTTATTATGAATGAATTAAAAGATAAATTAAAAATATATATAGATAATAATTTAAAAGAAGATACTTTATTTAAAAGAGCAAAGTTTTCAAGTAGTGATTTATGTTATGAACTTGAAAGATGTTCTTCTAATATAGATGACTATATTAATCAACATAATGAATATAATGATTTTCAAACTATGTTATTTAAATTAATAGATGATAAGAATTTAAAAGACTCTGATGTTTATAATAAAGTACATATTGATAGAAGATTATTTTCAAAAATAAGAAGTGATAAGAATTATCACCCTAGTAAAGAAACAATTATATTACTTGGAATATCATTAGAATTAAATGAAAATGAATTAGAAAATTTATTAGATAGTGCATCTTATTCATTACCAAAGAATAATAAATATGATTTAATTATTAGATTTTGCTTTATTAATAAAATATTTAAATTATCAGATATAAACGAATTATTAGATGAATATAATTGTAAGTTATTTAGTTATTAAAAAATAAGCCACATTTGTGGCTTATTTTAATTGTTTTGAATATATTTTGCTAATGGAACATCAGCAGGACACAAATCATAATTTAAAATTTCATCTTTACTTATATATTTATATTCTGAATGATCATGTAATTTAAATTCACCATCTATATATTCACATTTATATAATTTTAGATTTACTATTTTAGTTGGATATTCACATATATTATTTGTTATATATTTTATAGCTTTAATGTTTAATTCAAATTCTTCTTTTATTTCTCTTTCTATAGCATGCATTTCATTTTCATTAGGTTCTACTTTACCACCAGGAAATTCCCATTTGCCAAGTACATTTTCATCACCAGTAGAACGTTTAGCAATTAAATACATATTATCTTTTTCAATTAATGCTGCTACTACAATTATTTCTTTTTTCATAAAATTCATCTCACTTATATATCACTTCTATATTCAAAATTATTTATATCAAAGTTTGAATTAACTTTCATATAATATTCATATAGTTCTTTTGCATAATTATATTTATTATCATAATCTTTTTCAATAAAACATTTTAACAGTTTATTAACAAATGTTTCTTCTGGTAATTCTTTTACATTATATTTTCTTCTATATTCTTCATTAGTTAATATTTTTTCAACTTTATGTATTGGTAATACAGGAATTGAATTGTTTAAGAAATGTGATTCGATAACATCTTTTAAGAATATATTATAACTAAATTCTATATCTTCTTTTTTACTATATTTTGAACTTAATTCATAGAATGAATGCCATACTGTATAACAATTCATTTTCCATTTAAATTCTGGTATTGGTGATAATCCTTTACTTAAATCATCTTTGGCTCTATCTATTAATTTTTGTATTGTTCCATCTTTATCATATAAGATTTTACTGCCTACGAATATTAAAGTTGATGCGATATGATTGTTAGCAAATCCATCTTCAAATTCTTTTAATACTTGTCTTACCGGGTTTATAAAATATTCAATAAGATATCCATCTATTAATTTATTTCCTCTTTCTCTCCATGTAGTTGAATCTTTAGTTACTATAAATATATCTATATCACTATTAATATCATTATTACCAGTAGCATAACTACCTGTTAGTATAGCGCCTAAAAAGTAATCTTCATCTTTATATTGATCTAAGAACTTGTTAACAGCTAATTCCCATTTTTCCATCTTATTCACCTCTATATTAACATTATAACATTTATTTTATTTAAAAAAGTAATGTCTATCTTTTTTTAATACTCTTGATTTTATTTCATTTATTTCTTCTTCTGCTTCTCTATCTTGATCATATAACATAAAGAATTCACTTGGTTCATTTTTTTCAAATAAACCTGTTTCTGGATTATATATTAAAGTAGGAGTTGCATATATAATCCAATCCATTAGATAGTAATTATAATATCTAATATGAGGTCTTCTACTAGAAGTGGTAATAGTTTCATTTATAAGCGCTTCTACTTTATCATATCCTAATACTAATACTAGAAAGTCTACATCTGACTGTAGTTTTCTAAGTTTATGTTCTCTTTCTTTTAACCATAATTTGTATAGTTGTAATTGTTCTTTTGTTAACTTTGAATTAACAAAAGGTTCTGATGATGTATTAGGATTGTTAACATCTATTCCAGTACAATATTTATATGCAAATGGTTCATGATCTCCATGTGTTAATAATATATCATTTTTAGGAGTTATAAATGCTCCTGTACCATTTCCAAGGTTAGGATTATATTCAATAATTATACTCATATTACATCACCTATACTTTTTATATGTATTGATTGGATTAATTAATTATTTATTATAGCAAATATATGAAAAAATAATAGATGTAATTATTAATATTGGTTTTAAACAAAAAAATGAGAGCATTTCTGCTCTCTTCA
>JAZSKU010000099.1:0-4056 GCA_045535005.1 Bacilli bacterium | reverse complement strand
ATTTCTATATTTAATGTTTTTTTCTCATTATTAATTTTTATTTTTGTTGTAGAATCAAAATTAATTCTAGCATCTGATATTATTAATTCGTTATATTCTTTTATTATTTTTATTTTTCCTGTTGTATCATAATTATTAAATAAGTAATTATAAGTTAATAAAAATACTAATAATACTGTTAATAATATCAATACTAAATATAGTAATTTTTTACCTTTCATATAATCACCTATTCTTAGTAAAATAATATCATAATTTATAATTTAGGTCAATTTTGGCAAATAAAAAATATTAGTTAGACTAATATTTATTTTACACTTGATACGACTGATGTTGATGAAGCTACTTTTAGTAATTCTTCATGTGTTAAATTATCTGCGATTATATAGTAATCTTTACCATCCATTGTCCATGAGAGTGATGACTCTTTTAAGTCACCTACTATATTTTCATAGAATACTAATTCTCCTTCTGTATTATTTATTTCAAATTCATCTGGAAGTGATGATACTTCTTCAATTAATATGAATGATTTTTCTCCTTCAAATGATAATATTACTCTTTCTGACTCTTCTGTTGATACTTTTTCTTCACTTTTAAATTCAGTACCATTTGGTAAATACATTGGATATATTATTTCGTCTAATGTACTTACTTCTTTATCTTCTGTTAATTCTATTTTAGATACTTCAAAGTAATCATCTGCATAATCATTATTTCTTTCTAATTTAGATATTTTAAATGTTATATTAGTTATTCCTTCTTTGTTATATACTTCTACTTTTTGTGGTAACATTTCTTTATCAAATGTTATTTTTTGACTTGTTAGACTACTATTATTTGGATAATTAACTGAACTTGATAATATATAATTTTCTTCTGTCTCTTCAAGTATTACATTTGAATCATTTTCTAAATCATTTAATAGTGATGATAATATATATGCTTGACTACTATTGTATGGCCATTCACTTTGGAATTTATAACTTTTATTTAATGATGGTGTTACTACATATACTCCACTATCATTTTTTAATATTATTTGTTCATTTGATGTATTTTTATTTATAAGGGATACTTTATAATAATCTCCTTCTTTATAATCTACTTTTACATTATAGTGATATATTTCTTCATTACTTACTATATCTAGTTCACCTGTTAAATTATATGACTCTGCACTTATATTATCTTTAAATTTAGATATTGCTTCATTAGACGTCATATTACCACATCCAGTTAATAAAAATATTGTTAAAAATAAAGTAAATAATTTTTTTATGATATCCTCCTTTTTATATATTATATTTTTACATGAATAAATTATTCTAAATCAGTTAAAAATATTATTAAAAGGAGGAGTAAAATGAATACTTTGTATAAGATTGCACTTACTCTTATTATAATTGGTGCTATAAATTGGGGTATGATAGGATTATTTAGTGTTAATTTAGTTAGTTTATTATTTGGTGAAAATACATTTTTAACTAACTTTATTTATTCAATTATAGGTATTTGTGGTTTAGTATCTGTTATGATATTATTAAAACCTTTTGATGAACACCACAAATAAAAAAACTCAAGAATTTCTTGAGTTTATTTTTTTATTAAAGTCCAAAAGATGTTTTATCTACTTTTATTCCAGGACTCATAGTTGAAGATATGCTGATGTTTTTAACAAAAGTACCTTTAACACCTGTAGGTTTGTTTTTAACTATTTCATTTACGATAGCTCTTAAGTTTTCTTCAAGTTTTTCTTCAGTAAATGATAGTTTTCCTATTGTTAAATGAACGTTTCCATAAGAATCATTCTTATATTCAACCATACCTTTTTTAATATTACTTATAGCTTCACTAACGTTTGTAGTAACTGTTCCTAATTTAGGATTTGGCATTAAACCTTTAGGTCCTAATACTTTACCTAATTTACCAAGAGCTGGCATCATTTCTGGAGTAGCTACGATAGTATCGAATTCGAACCAATTTTCTTTTTCGATTTTTTCTAACATATCTTCTGCTCCACAGTATTCAGCTTCTTTAGCTTCATCAGCTTTAGTTTTAGTAATAACTAATACTCTTTTACTTTTACCAGTTCCGTTTGGAAGAACAAAACTTCCTCTTACGTTTTGATCAGTTTTCTTAGCATCAATATTTAATTTTAATACAGCATCAACTGATTCATCAAATTTTCTAGTTTTTAAGCTTTTAAGTAATTTGATCGCTTCAGTAACATCATAGTTTTTATTTTTTTCTACGTTACCTAATGCTTCCACATACATTTTACTATGTTTCTTCATAATTTACCTCCTTATGTGGTATTTGGATTATCTTTTTTATCTCACGATTTATTTTTATTTAATTATTCTTCTGTAGTTTCTTCTTCAGTTTCTTTATCTTGTGCAGTTACTTCTACTTCCATACTAGCACCTTCAGCCATAGCTTTAGCACTTTCTTCCATTGCTTCTAAACTAGCTTCTAATTTAGCAGCTTGAGCTTCAGCTTCAGCAGCTTCTTTAGCTTGTTCAGCAAGTTCAACGTCTGTTAAACCTTTAATAGCAATACCCATGTTTCTTGCAGTTCCAGCAACGATTTCGATTGCAGAATCTAAATCATAAGCATTTAAGTCTGGTAATTTAACTTCAGCTATTTTCTTAACATCGTCTTTAGTTATAGTAGCAACTATGTTGTTTGCACCTTTTGCACTACCTTTGTCAACTCCAGCAGCCTTTAATAATAATGAAGCTGTTGGTGGAGTTTTAAGTACGAAATCAAATGTTCTATCTTCATAAATACTGATTTCTACTGGTACTATATCTCCCATTTTTTCTCTAGTTGCATCATTGTATCTAGTACAAAATTCTTGTAAGTTAATTCCTGCAGGACCTAATACAGTTCCAACTGGTGGAGCTGGTGTAGCCTTACCTGCTTGGATTTGTAATTTAATTTTCTTTACAACGTTTTTTGCCACGAAAAACACCTCCTATAAATATTTTAGTTTTAATTTTTTCGCGAGTGGTTTGCGATAATAATCCAAGTATCTCCCACTTCTTAATTTATATATAACATATAAATTCGTTATTGATAATAACATAAATATTAATATTTTTCAATGTTTTTTGATAATATTTATGCTTTTGTTATTTGGATAAGATCTACTTCAACTGGAGTTTCTTGACCGAATAAGTCAATTAATACAGTTAATTTTTCATTTTCTTTATCCATACTTTCAATTTTTCCATACATTCCGTTGAATGGACCATCGATAATTGATACTGAATCTCCTACTTCAACATCTGTACTGATTGGAGCTGCAGTTACTTCTCCATCTCCTATGAATTTATGTACTTCATCATCATTTAGTGGAATTGGTTTTGCTCCTTTTCCTGATGAACCTATAAATCCAGTTACACCTGGTGTATTACGAACTACATACCATGCTTCATCTGACATAATCATTTCGATTAATACATAACCTGGAAACATTTTACGTACTTTTTCTTTTTTAACACCATCTTTTACTTCTATTTCTGTACGTTCTGGAATAATAACTCTAAAAATATTATTTTCCATACCCATACTTTCACGTCTTGATTCTAAGTAGTCTTTAACTTTTTGTTCATGCCCACTATAAGCATTAACAACATACCATAATTTTTTATCTTCCATTTTATACTAGCCCCCTTAATAAAGCAAATAAGGCATCTAGACCATAGAAGAATAATCCAAAAAAGATTAACATTAAAACAGTTATTACAGAATTTTTAAGCATTGATTTTTTATCTGGCCATCTAACTGCTTTAGCTTCTTTTTTTACACCTTTAAAGAAACTCTTAATTTTCTTCATAAATCCCTCCAAAAAAAAACACCTTTCGTGTAACTAAATAATAGCATAATTATTCAGTTATTTCAAGTGTTTTTAAGTATTTTTAGTATCAATATCTAAAATATTATCTATATAAATTTTATTTCCATTTATATCTAATAAATAATCATAATTTTTATATATTATTTCATATTCTTCATTAGAATACTTTGTTTTAATAATAAGTCTTTTTT
>JAZSKU010000036.1:0-2884 GCA_045535005.1 Bacilli bacterium | reverse complement strand
ATGATTATGACATTATTATGTATGGAGACTTTGATAAATATATAAGTAATTATAAGTTTAATATTAATAGTAATTTATATAACAATATTATTAGTAAATATTATCAATATAAAAAGTTTATTGAATAAAATCAATAAACTTTTTGTTTCTTATCATTTCTATTTCTTCTTTATATGGACTTTTAGCATCTTTTTCTCCTCTATTTATATATGGAGTTTCTAATATTCTTGGTACATCTATTCTTTCATTATAAATTATATTTAATAGTGTATCAAAACCAATAGTCCCATATCCAATATTATCATGTCTATCTTTATGAGCAGCAATTTCGTTTTTACTATCGTTTATGTGTATACATTTTATTTTATCTATACCTATTTTATTATCAAATTCATCTAAGAATAAATCAAAGTTTTTAAGGTCTATTCCAGCATCATTCATATGACAAGTGTCTAAACATACACATACTCTATCTTTATCGTTTATTTGGCTTATAATTGACGCTAATTCATCTATACTACTACCTATTTCATTTCCTTTTCCTGCCATAAATTCAAGTAATACTTTAACATTAGTAGTTTTAGAGAAAACTTCATTTAATGCATTAGCTATATTACTAATACCTTCTTCCTTAGTACATGTTGTTGCACTACCTGGATGTAATACTATTTTATCAAGACCTAAAAGATTACATCTATTTAATTCTTCACAAAAGAAATCTATATAAAAATTATATTTATCTTCATCACTTCTATTAGCGAAATTAATAATATATGGTGCGTGTACTATAACATCACTTGGATTAATATTATTTTCTTTCATTAATTCATGTGCTTTAGCTGTAATATTTGCATCTATCTTACCTCTTTTAGTACTTTGAGTAGATCCAGTATATAACATAAATGTATTAGCATTATAACTTAATGCTTCATTTAAACTTCCTAATAATTGTTTTGATGATGTAAAACTTACATGACTTCCTATAACTAATTTCATATTTATCACCTATAAAAATTATAGCAAAAAAAAAGATTATTTTGAATAATCTTTTTTTTTATTATTTACAAGCAGTAACTGTTGTAGTTGCAGCTTCCATGAAACATGGAGCATCAGCTGCTGCAGTACAAGCAGTAGTTACATCATTATTTGCAGGTATAGCAATATCTTCGATTTTTAATCCTGATGTTAAGTTACCATAGTAGTAAGTTCCATCAGCTACTTCGAATTTAGTTACTTCACCTTGGCTATTAACTGCGATATAGTAAGTTAATTCTTTACCATCCATATCAGCTTGTCTTTTGTTTGTACAATCAACACCATTAGTAGTATCTGTTCTATTTGTATAGATAGCAGCTTTTCCACCTTGAACAACAAAGTCTTGTTGAACTGATTTGTATAAGCTTTGTGCTTCTGTCATAAACGCATCTTCTTTAGCTTTGTTAAACATTTCTAATACGTTTGGCATAGCAATGATAACTAAGATAGCTAAAATAGCGATAACAGCTAATAATTCAACTAATGTGAAACCTTTCTTATTCATTATACTCATTCCTTTCTTACATATTAGATATCGTTTCCTCTATCTTCTATAATATGATTATAACATTATAAAACTTTTAAAGTCAATTAATTTTACATAAATAAAAAAACTAATTGAAATCAATTAGTTCTTCTTTGATTATTAGTTTGTTACACTACAATCTGTTACAGTTGTATTAGCAGCTTCCATGAAACAAATTGATGCATCAGCAGCGCATGTTTGAGTTACATCATTATTTTCTGGAATTGCAATATTTTCGATTTTAAGATCGTTTGTAGCATTCTTATAATAATAAGTTCCGTCAGCTACTTCAAAAGCAATTACTTGACCTTGACTATTAACTTTAATATAGTAAGTTAACTCTTTACCATCCATATCAGCAGTTCTTACTCCAGCAGCACAAGTTCCGTCATTTGCATAGATAGCAGCTTTTCCACCTTGAACAACAAAGTCTTGTTGAACTGATTTGTATAAGCTTTGAGCTTCAGTCATGAATGCATCTTCTTTTGCTTTGTTAAACATTTCTAATACATTTGGCATAGCAATGATAACTAAGATAGCTAAGATAGCGATAACAGCTAATAACTCAACTAATGTGAAACCTTTCTTATTCATATAATCAATCCTCTCCTATCTTTAATTTACTAAATTGATTATATCATTAAAAAAATAATGTTGTCAATTAAAACATACACTTTATTTACTATTTGACGTTTTGATTATTTTAGTTATTAAATCTATACTATCAAGTGTATTATCAATTCTATCTAGTGTTCTTAGTTTATACTTATCTTTCATAAGATCAACGAACTTTTCATAGTAGTCTTCTTCTCTATTAAAATACTTATAATAATTAGAGTTTTCTCTTAGATATTTAAGATACTTTTCATTTTTATTTAGTTTTTCTTTTGATATTTTAAACATTATTCTCCATATATATTATCTATTTTAGTTTCTTTTGGAGTTATTTTTTCTTCTCTACTTTCTTCTGTTGTTAACTCTGAAACTAATGATACTGCTTTTTGTATTGAATTAATATTTTCTTCTAATGAATCTATATTTATATTTTTAAGTGTATTTATTATTCCTTTTATACCATTTGATGAAGTTATTTCTCTTTTTAAGTATTTATCCCATATTTTATTATCTTCTCCATATATATCATATAATTCATATAATGATTGCCATGAAGTGTTTGTTTTATTTACATAATTTATAAACTCAGGATGAATTGATACGAATTTTTTAAAATTATCTAATTTACTCATATTAATTATATGTAATAAAAAAGAAAAGTATTTCTACTTTTCTTTAACTTCTAAATAGTTACCACTATCTAAGTAT
>JAZSKU010000025.1:0-2673 GCA_045535005.1 Bacilli bacterium | reverse complement strand
AGAAGATAAAGTTACTGAGGGTGAGTGTGACACAATTACATTCATGAAAGAAGGTAATAAAAAAGTTACTTATTTTGCTCATACATCATATGTAGAGAGTGGAGATGATGAAATACCACTAGTAGTAAGTAATAAGAGTAATTCTAATATAATAGTAAATGTATCATTTGGGGCTGTAACATTAAGTGAAAACTTAACTGTTAATGTTGGAGAAGTTAAGATGATATATGTAAAACTTGGAAGTTTATATAATTCAATGAAGAAAGATACATTATATAAATTACAAGTAAATACAATAAGTCCAGTATCATTAAAAAATACTGAAGTATTAACTGTAATAAAAGGTAAACCAAATATAAGTATAGAAAGTGTAACATCAAGTAAGGGAAATCATAATTTTGCTTATAATAATGGACTTCTTATGATAGAAAATCCAGTTAATAATGATAAATATACAATTAAGATAAAAAATAATAGTCAAGCGACATTAAAGTTTGCGAATATAAATGGAAATGATGTAGTAGTAGAAAACGACATTCTTACATTAAAGAACGGAAGTGACACAGCTGTTATACATACACCAAGTATAAATTTAAGTGATGGACTTTATTTATCAGGTGGAGAAGAAATGACATTTGATATAACATGGACAGTAAATAGAACATTTACTAAGAGTTTTTATCAAATATTTGATTTTGAATTTAAGACACACTTTAATCCAGGTATTATAAATGATAGAACTATAACAATAGCTTCTTCTGGTAATGCTACTAGTAGTACTTATGGAGACTTTGTTCGTAGTAATGAACAAAATGTTAATGTTGATACAGCATCTCAAACTTGTACATATCAAGAATGTTATAGTGATAATGGTGGATATTACACATATGGAAGTAATGGAGAATTACTTCTTGATAAAGATAATGCGATAGGTATATTAAATATAGATCAATCAATGAGTGTTGATGATGAATATTCTATTTATACAACTATTAAGGGAGATACAAATCAACAAGGAAGTTATTCAGGATATTTTGCTGCTACATTTATAGCGATATCTGAAGCAAATACTAAATATCTTAATTGGGCTGGGTTCTACTTTAATTATATGAATGTTCACTCATATTATAATGGTTCTGCTCGTGCTAATAAGAATGATACTACTGTTACTGGATACTCAAGTTTCTATATAGGAGACAGAAGTAATAAAGTTACAAATATTCAAATTACTGCTAAACGTGGTGGTAAGACTAGAGTATATATAAATGGTGAACTTAGAAAAGAATTTAATTCTGGAAGTACTAAAGTTCAATATAAATTTGCTTCAATTGGTGATTTAAGACCAAGACGTAGTTTAAAATTTATAGGTACTATGTATGACTTTGCAATTTATAATAAAGAACTTAGCGCAGCTGAAGTTGCACATAACTGGAATCATGCTAAAAATACTCATAATATAACAGAATAATTAGAATTTCTAATTATTCTTTTTAGTTATATCAAAATAACTAATTATTATTTGACTTTATAACAAACAGGGTATATTATAATCTCAAGAGGTGAAATTATGAAGGAATTGAATTTGAATTCTCTTAAGATTTTTTTGGTAGTTGCGACATCTAATAGTTTTTTAGAAGCGTCTAATAAACTATATATTTCACAACCCGCGATTAGTAAGTCAATTAATAAGTTAGAGGAAGACTTAGGTGTAACTTTATTTTATCGTGCGAATAAGGGGGTTAGTTTAACAAGTAATGGAGAAATATTACTTAAATATGTTAAAGATTCTCAAAAATTATTACTTGCATGTGAAAGAATGCTTGCTGCTAATAATAATTCTGAGAATGGAAGTATTGTTATTGGAGCTCAATCTCATATTGTAAGAAATTATTTACTTGAACACATTGGAAACTTTAGAAAGAAACATCCTAATGTAACTTTTAAAATTATAGATTTATCAACTCTAGGTCTTATTGAAGCATTACAAAAACATGAGATTGATTTTGTTATTGATTCATCTCCGATTAATTCACCATATAATAATATGAAAATTAAACCTATATATAAATTAGATACATGTTTTATTAAATCTAAGGATAATGATATTGATATAACTAAATTAAGTGATTTAGAGGGTGAATGTATTGTTATGCCTGTAGCACGTAGTTCTTTAAGAAAGAATGTTGAGAAGGTACTTGAAAATGCTTCTATTATGTTAAAACCTCAACTTGAATATGAAACTGAAGAATTAATTATAGAAAGTGTTAAAAGAAACTTAGGTATTGGTTATGTAGTTAAGGGTAATAATATTGAAAAAGATAATATTGATGTTATTAAATTAGAAGAGAAGTTACCTATTTTTGAAATAAATTTAGTTTATATTGAAAACTATATTACTGAACTAGCTAAAACATTTATTAATGAAGAATTACTTGATAGTGGGTGTGAAGATGAATAACTTAGAAACTTACAAGAAGATATATAATTTAGATACTTTAAAGAGTGATTATATTAATGATAATACTATATCTTTTGTATTACTTGATAACTCTGATAATTATTATATTCTTCGTGATGATAAATTAATTACTTACTCTGTAGAGATACCTCTTAATATTATTAATTTAATTAAAAATATTGAGAAGATTTATAGGGTTAAAATATATAATTATT
>JAZSKU010000104.1:0-2419 GCA_045535005.1 Bacilli bacterium | reverse complement strand
AATATTATACACATTAAACTTAATATATAAATTGTTAATTCTATTTTCTTTCTCATATTTTTATTTTAACACATTATATATTAATTCGTATTCTTCATTTGATAGATTTTCCATTAATTTATTTAATGTTTCTTTTGGTATATTATATTCTTCTATAATAGCTTTACTTTCTTTCTTAGTTAATTTTTCATTATGTAATTTAGCAAATTCTATTAAAGATTCCATAAGATTATTCTTTAGTTTTCTATTTCTATTGAAGAACATTTCTCTAAACATAAATCTTTTGAAATTGTCTTTTACTTCTTCTCTATCTAATTTAGTTAATTTTATCATTGAAGACATTACTCTTGGTTCTGGATCAAATGCATCTGGTGTTATATCCATAATCTTTTCAGCATTGAAAAACGAGTTTGTAAGTAATGAAAGTTTTGTTAATGATTTGTTTACTACAGCATCTGCATATCTTTTACCTACGATAAGTATTGCTTCTTTAAAGTCACATCTTAATAATTTTTCTACGAATGGTTCTGTTATTGAATATGGAAGTGCTGAAATTATTTTATCGCATGGTGGGATAAATATTGTTAGTGCATTTCCATATAAGACATCTACATTTTCATTTTTTTCTTTTAATACATTTATAAAGTGTTCTAATCTTCTATCTATTTCTACACATGTTAAATGACCTACTCTTTTAGCTATTATCTCACTAATTTCACATTTACCTGGTCCGATTTCTACTACAGATTCTGTTACTTTTAAATTAGAATTATCTATAAGAGCATTTATAACACTTCTATCAATTAAAAAGTGTTGATCTAAATAATCTGTATCATTTTCAAAATTCATATAATTCACCTATTTTATTATATCAATAAACTAATTAAAAAAATTATTTTTAATAGATAGTTTACACTTAATCTTTAAAAATAATTTCTGCTTTTAGTATTTGATTTATTCTTCTTTCTTTATGTTTTCTTGAAAGGTCAGTAAAGAATATTGCGTATGCTACTTCCCATACTGCTACCCAACCAAATATTTCTAATACTGATGTTAATATTGTCCCCATTTCACCAAAAAGATTAGAACATATTATGAATGCAATACCAAGGAATGTAAGAAATAATTTTTGAATATCGCTTTTCTTTCTTTCATATTCAAGTTCATCTAGAGTTTCTCTAAATTCATCTCTTATAATTTTCTTTATTACTTTTTGATCTTCTTCTGACAAATCTTTATCATATTTCATATATATTGTTACTTTTCTTTTTACACTAACACCAACTAATTCATTTAATATAAATTCTTTTAATTCTGGAGATAGTGTATCATCATTATATTTACTCACTAAATCTTTTCCATTGTGAATATTTATATTTATATCAAATTTCTTTCTCTTTTTCATATTTCTCCTTAAAATAAATTAAATGGTTTTCTATCTGGTAAGTCTATTTCAAATGTTAATTCTTCTTTTGTAGTTGGATGAACAAATTCTATTTTTTTAGCAAATAATGCGATTTGTTCTCCTGCTTTAGCTGTTTTATTATATTTTTGATCTCCATATAACGGATAACCATGATTAGACATTTGTACTCTTATTTGATGACTTCTTCCTGTCTCTAAATCTATTTCTACTAAAGAGTAATTGTCTTTATTTTTTAATTTTCTATAATTTAATATAGCTAGTTTTCCATTTTTATCAACTTTAACTATATTTCTTTTAGTATCTTTTAATAAATAATCTTCTAGGTGTCCTTTTTCACTTATATTACCTATTACTACAGCATTATATATTTTTTTGAATGTTTTGTTTCTTACTTGCTCTGATAATCTTGATGCTGCTTTTGATGTTTTAGCAAATACCATTATTCCACCTACTGGTCTATCTAGTCTATGTACTAAACCTAAATATACATTACCTGGTTTATTATACTTTTCTTTTATATATTCTTTTAATAAAGTTAATAAATCTTTATCTTTTGTATTATCTTCTTGTGTTGGTATATTAATTGGTTTTTCTACTACTAAGATATGATTATCTTCATATATAACATTAATCATTATTTTCCCATCTTCCACATACACCACATGCTAACATAAGGTCTTGTTTTGATATTTTTAATCCTATTTCATCTGTTGTTATTTGACCATGTAATTTAGATAATGAACTTGTTTTCATAACATTATATAATATTTCAGGTGTAATTCCTTTTGTATATGAACTTATTAAGAAGAATAATGGTTCATCGCTTAATATTTCAACTGAGCTTTCTATAAGTTTATTTAAACTATCTTCAAATCTCCATAATTCTTTTGATGGTCCTCTTCCATATGTTGGTGGGTCCATTATGATTGCATCATATTTGTTTCCTCTTCTTTTTTCTCTTTCAACAAATTTTAAACAATCATCGCATATATA
>JAZSKU010000064.1:0-16945 GCA_045535005.1 Bacilli bacterium | reverse complement strand
GATTTAATCTTCTTTTACATTGAATAACTAAATTTTATTAGACCATCATTATCATGAATAGTTAGTTCTAATGTTAAACCTATATCACTTATATATTTATATGTTGTTATTAGGTTTATATCATCTCTTATTATATTTGTTTCTTCTGGTAGTTTATATAAACTATCTAATTCTATTGAAGATGCTCCTGTTTTTAATTTTTTAGGTAATTCGTAATCTACTTTGTTTTCTAAAGCAGTATTATCTATTGTTATTTTGTATATGGATGAATTTTTTATATCTTGAGGTTCATTAGATGCTGAGTTTACAAAGTATACCTGTACTTTAGCATCTGGATATTTTGAATGTTTTAAACTAACTGGTGCCTCTAATCTTTCATCTACTTCTAGTTTATGACCGTTTGCAAAACCTGCACTTACATAATCTGCTTGCCATCCATTATCTTCAAAAGATTTAATATTATCAAATAATTTATATGCATGTCCATCTAATATAAATTCTCCACTTACCCATTCATCTGAAATAGTTATTTCAGTTCTATTAGTTGATGGATCTTCATTTTCACCTGTTTGAGTATTTGGTGTTTCTGGAAGTGGATCTTTTTCAGTTATATTTGGTAATACAAATAGAAAGAAACATATTGTAGCTATAGCAACTAATAAAATCATTAGAAGTGGTAATATACTTTTCTTTTTAGTTTCATCTTCTGGTAAGTTATTTACTTCTGATTCTTTAGCTACTCCATCTTGACTCATATCAGGAGTTTTAGGCATATCATTTAATTCACTTGCGCTTTCAACTTCTGGTATTGGTTCAAATGAAGGTTCTTCTTCATTATACACTTCATTTTGATCTACAACTGGTATAGTTTTTGGATCTTCTTCTACTTTTACTTCTTCTTTAACAACAGAATCTAATGCGTTTTCAGCATCATCTGATATTATTTGTATTTCACTTGTTACATGTAATTCTTCGTTTTTATTTTCA
The DNA here is from genome assembly GCA_045535005.1 of Bacilli bacterium. Taxonomy (GTDB): domain Bacteria; phylum Bacillota_I; class Bacilli_A; order RF39; family UBA660; genus CAG-1000. Next base: position 15,958 of record JAZSKU010000064.1, on the reverse strand, counting down.
TTCATAGTGAGTACCCTCTTTCTATTATCTATACTAAATTATACTTTTTTTATTATAATATGTCAAATTGATACTATTGAGATTTATAGCGTTTTCATATATAATTTTAATAGAGGTATGATATGAAAGAATATTTAGAAAAGTTAGAAAAATTCTTTAAATATAATTTAGTTATCAAAGAAAAATTATATAATTGTGCTCCTAATGAAAGTTATAGATATAATGAAGAAGCTATGATTCAATATTCTGATAGATTATATTATACTTTAGATGAAATTAGATACTATATGATGAATGTTATTAAAGATTATATGAGTGATGAATCAGTATCTTATTTTAATAGATTTTTTAATACTCTTAGAACTGAATTAATTAATTGTGGTACTGATTATAATAAACTTAAACACTTTTATACTACTAGAATGAGTGATATGAGTGTTGAACTTGTAGATGAAACTAGAAAAGAAATTGTTGGTTATTATATGATGAGTTCTGGTATGGGACTTGCTCGTAAAGCTAAAACTATTAATGAATTATTACATGTTATGCATTGTGCGATTATTAATAATGAAGGAACTTATTCATCTATTCCAGTTGTAGAATCAAGAGAATTTAAAGAAGGACATGATTTACATTATAGAGGTGTTATGAGTCCTGAAGGTAAAGTTATTTTTGATAGTATTCCTAATGATGTAGATTCTTATTTAGTAGATTTTGTTGCATTTGATAAAAAAGTTATAATTATGGCTCGTGATCTTGGACATGCTTTAACTGTTGAAGTTGATTTTGAAGGTAAAGATAAATGTATGGTTAGATATTTTATTCCTAAAGTATGTAATTATGTTATGGTTAATCAATTAAAAGGTGTCACTAAAGTTGAGTTTGGTGCTCCTTATGCAGTTGGTAGTTTTGAAAGTGATTTAACTCAAATTATGAGTGACTTACCTACTTTCTTAAGAGGTGTTCCAACTGATGAACATATGTTTATTCCAGGCGGATCTATATATAGACAAAATCAAGAGGAAGCAATTAAAATATATGAATCTCTTAGAGCAAAATAAAAAAGGTAGAATTTCTACCTTTTTATATTTCATCATTTAATATCATATTATATGTATGATATTTAAATATTAATTCAAATTCTAATAAAGCATGTAGTTTTATTAGTCTTTTTATTTGTTCAGTTTCTTCTAAATCATTAAAGTTATGTTTTAGATTTATTAATTCATTATATTCAGATACATTTAATTCATCTTCTTTATTTATTGATTCATTAACTCTTTTAAATAGTTTTTGTATGTCATATTCATCTTTTAATCCATCTAGTGTTGTTATATTATTCTCTATTATAAAGTCTGTTAGATCGTGTATAAATACTATATTTCTATTGTTAGTATGTGGTAATAAATTATCTATTAGTTCTTTCATTATTTCTTTCCTTTCTTTTTAGGACCAAATGGATCATCTGGATAATCTGGATAATCTACTGTTAATTCATAATCTTCAAAATTAGTAAATAAAGGATCTTGATAATATTTAATACCATTATCTAAGAAGTATTTTTTTACTCTATAAAGTGTTGTTTGAAATTTAGTGGTAAATCCTAAATAAGAAGATAGATGTACTAACCATAATTTAGCATCTTCATAGTTTTGTTCTTCCATTAATCTATATACTATTGCTAGTTTATCTTGTGCCATTCTTATTTTATTTACATCTGTATTTTCTAACATAAAATCTAACATTCTTCTTTTAATACTTGTTATTTCATAATATAATTTTGATTCTTCACTTAGAGGTTCTCTAGAAAATGTAAACATTTGTCTTTCTAACATTATTGCTTCTTCATATGTTTTTAAATCTTTTAATCTAACATTATTAGCAGCTAACATAACTAAATAATCACTCTCTGTCATAATATACCTCTGTTATAACTTTCTTTTTCTGTTTCTAAGTATCCTTTATTTTCTCTTCTTGTTAGTGAATTAAATATATATTCTTCTTGATGTATATCTGTTTTATACATACCACTTCCATCTGTTGATAAAACATATTTGATACCATTTTCTATATAGTATTTTATTGGTAACTTAGTTAAATCATCAACATGACCTAGTGCATAATTAGAACTTATATTAAATTCTATAATACAATTATATTTTTTAAGTAATCTTATTAAATTTGGATTTTTATTTATATTAATACCATGCCCTATTCTTATTGATGGCGGTGGGACTTGTAAACCGCGAGTGTCAACTATTTCATCAATTATTTGTAAACTATATTCTACATTGTTTGATGCATCTTTAAACTCTCCTGCGTGTAATCTAAGTACTGAAGAATCTATTTTATTTAGTTTTGGTAATAACTGACTTATTTTATAATAGAAGCTATATTGTTTTCTATCTGGTGATATTCTTTCACTTGTATCTATAAAATCAAATTCAGTTAATTCTTCTTCTGTTCCCATTACATCTATACCACCTAATAGTGGATGATGATACATATCTATATTATTTGGACCCATTGCTTGACGATAAGCTTTTGCTGTATCTGTTCTATCTATACTTTTTAATAATCTAAATTTTATTTTTATATCACTATAATCACATTCTAATAAAAATTTTAATGTTCTTATATTTGAATAACTTATTTCTGCGTATTTAACGCCTTGCCTTGCTAGAACATTTAAACTATCTTTTAATAATAAATATATTAAATAATCTGTTACATATGGATCATCTTTACCTAGTCCATTATCTTTTGCATAAGCGGTTTTACATAATGATAATAATGAACGTCTATTACTATTTCTTTCTAATAAATCATCAAATGAAGATACTCCATCTAAATCAAGTGATAATTGATTTGTTATTTTCATAATAGTTTTCTCATCTAAATCTTCAATATTATATGGTCTTCCATTAATAAAATCTAATTTATAACCTGTTAGAGGTATTTGTATATTAAATTGTTTACAAAAGCTTAAGAAGTCATAACCTGATAATATCTCTATTAAATGAGTATGTAATTCTGTTTTTGCTTTTGTTCTTTCCTCTTTACCTGTATTTAATTTAGCAAGTGTTCTACTATTTTCTTCTGTTTCATTATTTATAAATTCATATATACATCTTAATTCTGTTGATGTAACTTCATTTAATGCGATTATTGATTTTCCTTGTAATTTACATATTTTTTTATTAAATAGTTTTATTAAATATCCAGTAGTTGTTTTTTCAAATATTATTAGGCCTTTAATAAAACTAATTTGAGGATCTACTTTATATGTAACTTGTCCATCTTCAAGTCTAACTATATCAATGTAATTACCTTCTCTATTAATAAATATTCTTCTTTGATTAGCCATATTTTATCCTCCATGATTATTATAACATAAAAAAAGAATTAAATTTTTAATTCTTTTAACTTTTCTACGATTAAATTAGATACTATTTCTATTGAGTTTATTAATTCTTCTTTTGTAAATGACATTACTTTATTAGAAGTAGTATTTATTAATTGTGAATTGGTAAATCTTATAGTAGTATTTATTCCTTCATAAGTTAGTTCATCTATTTTTGGAAGATTCTCAATTAAAGATTCTTCTATTTCTTCTAATGGATTAATTTCATAATATTCTTTTAGTTTTATTGTGAAGTAATCTATATCATTATTTAAAGATGTTTTTTCTGATGTATAATCTTTATTTAATAGTTCATTATCTATTTTAGAAGTATTATAAAACTTTTTATAATATACTTCACTTCTCCATAAGTTATCTGTCATTAAATGAACTAAATATCCATATATAAATGGATGTGATAGATATTCTTTATATTTATTTAAGAATAATTCATAGTTTTCTACGAATTCTGTTTCTTTTGAAAAGTGAGATTTTTTACGCATTAGTTTTTTAGGAGAATTAGATGATTTAAATTCAATAGTGTTTCTCCAGCTATCTGGTGCGACTGATGATACATCATAAATATATTTATCTATATCACTAGTAAATTTTTTTGTTTTTTCGAGTACTTTTTTATGTACACATCTATGTATTATTGCACTTGGCATATTTATCACCTACTTTGATTATAACATATAAAAAAGAGATTTCTCTCTTTTATATTATATTTGGTACGATTCCTTTTTTAATTTGTCTTCTATAGAATACATTAACAAAGAAATAGAATATTGTCATAAATGGACGTTTAAATATACTTCTTGTTAGAAGTGTTCTTTTAATAATACTTTTATATGAATATACTTCATTATATAAATCCCAATAAGCTTCAGTTAGTTCTTCTGGTGTCATATTTTTTGGTATATGTACTGCTTCACATGCATTATATGAATAAATATCTGCGTTATATATTCTATCTTGTTCTTGCATTTGATCGAAGTATTTAGTACCTGGGATTGGTGTTAAAATATAGAATCTTGGTACGGCTATTTTATTATTTGATATAAAGTCAGCTGTTTTTTTAATACTTTCTAAAGTATCTCCATCTGCGCCAATTACCATTTCTGTTGATACATCTATACCATGTTTATGTATTATTTCTATTTGTTCACTATATTTATCTGGATTAGCCCATCCTTTGTCCATACTCTTTAAACTTTCTCTTGATATACTTTCAAGACCAAAACTTAATACATAACATCCACTTTGTGCGATTATATCAAGTAATTCTTCATCTTTTGATATATCTATTGAACATTGTGTCATCCATTTCATTTTTAATTTTTTTATTTCACTACATAATTCTATAGCATAATCTCTATTTGAGAATATATTATCATCTAGTAATAAGAATTGTTTGAATCCAAGTTCTTTTATTTTTTTGATATCTCTTATTACATCTTTTATTTCTCTTTTTAAATATTGTCCTTTATATAAACAATATACTGAACAGAAACTACATGTTTTTGGGCATCCACGACCTGCTTGAACTGGTAAGAAGTTACCTATTTTTTTATTTAACAACATTTCATATCTTGGAAGTGGTGTCTCTAATTTAGTTAGTCTTTTTTGATATACTTTTTTAAGTTTACCTTTTTTATAATCATTTAACATTGTTTCCCATGTTTCTTCGGCATCCCCTATCATTACAGCATCACCATATTTTTTAGCTTCTTCCGGCATTAGGGATACCATATAACCACCTAGGACTACTGTTTTTCCAAGACTTTTAAATTTTTGTGCGATATCGATTGTTCTCATTACTGCATGTCCCATACTACTGATACCTATTAAATCAGCATCTGTATCAAATGGAACATCTTCGATTGTTTCGTAACAAATTTCTACTTCAAAATCTTTTGGTGTTAAGGCTGCCAAAAGAGGAAGTGCTAGTCCTACAAAATATAGTCTTTTCTTTTTAACTAAGTTACCATGTTGATCATATGGTGTTGGTTGTATTAATAAAATTTTATGTTTCTTTTTTGTTTTCATTTTTACTCCTTAATCTGCGATATGTATATCTTCTATTCTAACTAATATACCTTCACTTGTATTTAATACTTTATTAACTAGACCATAATGTGTAAGTCTAAGCATACAGAAGTTAGGCATGAATCCTGCTTTCTTTCCTACTTTTGGTTCTACTATAACATCATCTATTATACCTTCAAATCCAATCATATTATATGCTTTTATATCTTTTACTTCTTGTCCTCTTGAATATTTAGGTCCAACTACCCATGTATATAAAAGCCCTGCTAATTCATCTACTTCATACACTTTTAAAACATGTGTTACTGGGCAACCTGCTCCCATTGGTCTTGCTACTACTATGTCTCCCTCTTTGATATCTAACTTTTCTATTAAATCTACTCTAAATGGTCTTATTATTTTTCTTGCTGATGGTTCATCCCCAATAGCTTTTAATAGAAAATCATATTTATTACCATGAGTGTCTGTATTCTGTTCATCACTAACTTTTATTACTTTACTACTGTTAAATGGACAATCGTTTTCTTGTTTTATTCCTTTTTCTAATGATTGTCTAAACTCTTCACAACTTTTATGTCCACATAATCCACAATTTCTATCTTTATTCATAACTAGTCTCCTCTATACATATAGTCAGAAACATTACTATCTATTTGTCTTACTACTCCATAGTGGTTTTGCCATCCTATTTTTTTACTTCCAATACATATTGAGCATGTTCCTAGAGGTGGATTACCTTTTAATTCTAATGTTTCTTCATCTATATCTTTTGATTCATCTATTAAGTTACATAGATACTCTATTGCTATTCCTTGTAGAGCATTTGTTTCGATTGTTTTTAGTGATGGAAATGTTGTTTTTAGTTTCTTAATATATACTTCTCTTTCTGCTTGGCATACTAAATCATTCATTGTTAACATTGCTACATCAGCAAAACAAATAAGTTGTTTCATTTTATCAACTGAGTGTAATCCTGATAACATTGAAAGTACTACTAGTCCTACACCTTGATTTAGATATGGTGAACAACGAAGACATAGTCCTGCACTTTCTATAATTAGTAAGTCACTTTTTACTTCTTTTGCCCACTTTAAAACATCTTTTAGAATCATTACTTCTGCATGATCTGGACATAAGTCTCCAGCATAAACTGTTTTTGCTTCTATACCATATTTTTCTTTCATTAAGTTTTCTTCATAAGCTGATACTACATCCATTTTTAGATATGCTATTTTATATTTCTTTTTTCTTGATTCTATTATTCTTTGTATAACTGTTGTTTTGCCTACTCCAGGAGGTCCTCCTACTAATAGTAATTTCATTTTAATTCACCTTCTATTTTTTCTATATTAAGTTCTTTTCCATCTCTTATTTTTTCTTGTATAACTTTTATTATATTATCTGCATATGTAACTAATTCTAATGCTTTTTTATCTTCTTTTGTATGCTCTATTATTTCTTTTATAGCACCATTTTTCATAAGTATTCTTTTTTCTGTTTGTAACACTATTGCGGGATCATGTGTTGCGAATATAACTAATTTATTTTCTTTTTTAACATACTTTAATATTTCTGTTTTATTAATACCAGCGTTTTCTATTTCATCTACTAAAATTATTGGGGAAGAACCTATTAATATTGCATCTGCGAATAATAATGCTCTTGTTTGTCCTCCTGATAATTCTGTTACTTTTTTATTTTCTTTTATATTTTCTCCAGTAAATTTATTAGCAAGATTTATAACTTTATTTATTAGTTTTTCATTATAAATATTTCTTGACTCAGCATGTATTTTTAAGAAGTCACTTACTATTAAATCTGTTACACATTTAGTATTTTGTGTAATCATAGCTATCTTCTTTTTTTCTGGATTAAATCTATCTTCATAATCTGGTATTTCATCATCTATAAGTATCATTCTTTTTGATAAACTATCTTTTTGACTTAGTTGTTCTATATCAGATATTAACATTGTTTTACCACTACCTGTATGTCCTACTATAGAAACTACTTCTCCTAAGTTAAGTACTATTTTATCATATGGTTCTTTTCTACCACTTTTATCTACTCCGCTATAAATTGTTATATTCTTTTTCATATTATTTTATACTCCTTGAAAATATATTTTTGATGTATATTTTTATTGATTGATTAAAACCAAATATCATTCTTAATGTATTTTTTAATGGGAATGCTGTTAACATATATTTAACTGAATGCCAATTTAAATTAATTGGAATTCCAAATTTTAATATTTCCCAATAATATTGTTTTAATGTCATTTTTGATGGATATATAAGTACATCACCAAAATTCCATTTTTCATAATCTTCTTGATCATATATTAATCTATCTTTATATTCATTATATAAAGGTGTTAATGGATGTGGCACTAGGGGTGAAAATGTTAATAATTCTGGTTTTAGTTTTTTATGATATTTTATTAATTCTTTAAAATCTTGTTTACTAAAATCAGGATGTAATATAAATGAACCCCATACTGCAATATTATTTTTTCTTAATATTTCAGTTGCTTTTATATTTCCATCTTTTGTAGTTTTGTTTGTCCATTTTTTAAGTTGTTTGTTATCAAAACTTTCATAACCTACTATTACTGCTACTACTCCATTTTTAGATAATCTTTCAAATATATATTCTTTATCTATTATGTTATTTACACTACCATAAATAATATATTTCTTTTTGATATTTCTTTTTTCTACTAAATCTAAGAAGTTTAATAATCTTTTTTCATTAGCTAAAAAGTCATTATCAATAATCATTATATATGGTTCTTTTAATTCTTCTATTTCATCTACTACATCATTAATAGGTAATTCTATTACTTTTGGTCCTTCTATTTTCCAACGTACACAAAACTTACAATGGTTTTTACATCCATATGATGTTTGTAATATTGCGCATGGTGAATATCCTACATATTTATATTTATGTCTATATTTACTACTACACTCTCTATCTGGTTTTATGTATTCATTTTGACAAGATGGTAATGTTACTTGATATTGTCTTTTTCTACTATAAATACCAGGTATTTCTTCATTTGTATTATTCTCTATTTGTTCCATTAATTGTTTATAGTTTTCTCTTGTAGTACTTTTAAAAATATAATCTATATTTTTATTAAAGTATGCTTCTGGAGATATAGTTGCCTGAATACCTCCTACTATAACTTTAACATTCTTTTTTAATGATTTTACTTCTTCAGCAAGTATTAATATATTATCTATATCTGTACATTGTGAAGTAAAACCTACTACATCTGGATTAAACTTCTTTATGTATTTTTTTAAATGTCTTTTTGATTCAGCAAGTAAATCTACAAGTAGAACTTCATGTCCTATTTCTTTTAATATGGTTGATACACATTCTATACCTATTGGTTCACCGAACATAAAGTTCTTTACTGTTGTTGTTTTCTTATTTAAATTTGGTCTTACTAATAATACTTTCATTTTAATTCTTTCCTTTTATAAAATGGTTCTTGTTTTTTAAACATATTTTTTAAATATACTTTTAATATTGAATCAAATCCAAATATAAGTCCTAAATTTTGTTTAAACGAAAATGTTCTTAAACAATACTTTATTGTTGTCATATTAAAGTTAGCTGGTATACCTAATTTTAATACTTCTAAGTAATATCTTCTTAACGTCATTTTTGATGGATTAATTATTACATCACCAAAACTCCATTTTTCATAATCATCTTTTGGATATAATAATCTACTTTTATATTCATTATATAATGGTGTTAATGGATGTGGTACTAAAGGTGTAAATGATATCATTTCTGGTTTAATAAATTTCAAATATCTTCTAAAGTTTTTAAAATCTTCTTTTGAGAAATCTGGATGTAATATAAATGTTCCCCATGTTGCGATACCATTTTTCTTTAATATTTGTACTGCATTATAGTTATCATCTAATGTAGCTGCTTTATTATATTTTTTTAAGAATACATCACTAAAGCTTTCTAAACCTACTATTACATTTTTAATTCCATTTTTAGAAAGACGCTCAAATAAATATTCTTTTTCTAATATACTATTTACACTACCATAACATATAAATGTTTTATTTATTTTTTTACGTTCTAATAAGTCACAAAACTTTATTAATCTTTGTTCATTTATTAAGAAGTCACTATCTGCGATCATGATAGTATCTTCTTTTATTTTCTCTATTTCTTTTACTACTTCTTTTATATCTCTTTCTGTAAGTCTTCCTTCTAATTTTCGTCTTATACAGAATGTACAATGGTTTCTACATCCATATGATGTTTGTATAGTAGCATATGGTTGATATCCTCCATATTTATATTTTTTTCGATATTTTTTAGATGCTTCTCTATCTGGATATACATATTCATTTTGACATGAAGGTAATGTACTTTGATATTGTAAACGTTTACTAAAGATTCCCATTATTTCTTCATTAGTGTCGTTTTCTATTTGTTCCATTAATTGTTTATAGTTTTCTCTTGTAGTACTTTTAAATACATAATCTACATTACGATTAAAGTATGCTTCTGGAGATATTGTTGCTTGAATCCCTCCTACTATAACTGTTATTCTATTATCAATTTTTTTAGTTTTTTCTGCTAAATAAAGTACATTTGATATATCACTACATTGTGATGTTAAACCTACTACATCTGGTTTAAATTTCTTTATATATCTTTTTAATTTTCTATGTGACTCTGCCATGAAGTCTACAAGTAGAACTTCATGACCTATTTCTTTTAATATAGTTGATACACATTCAATTCCCATCGGTTCACCAAACATAAATTTTTTAACTGTAGTTATTTTCTTATTTATATGTGGTCTTACTAATAATACTTTCATTATTTACCTCCGATTAGTTTCTTTAAATATTGTATATTAACTTTGAATGCTCCATAACTTAATTTTAATGTATCTTTTAAACCATATTTTTTTATCATATATAATGCACTTTTAGGATTAACTGTTATCTTATAATAAAGTACCATTGTATACCAATAATATTTTCTTATTGATATGTTTGATGGTCTTACTACTAAGTGTGCTAAATCCCATTTTTCATATTCATCTTCTCTTATTATGAAATCTTTTTTATACATTTCATATAATTCTGTTCCTCTTAGTGGAGTTAATGGTTGTAAGTTAACAAATACTAAACCTAGTTTTTTTATCCATTTAGCAAGTGCATTAAAGTCTTCTTTTTTCCAATCAAGTCCTAAAATAAATGTACCATAACATTCTACATCATATTTTTTTAATATACTTACTGCTTCTTCATTTATTTTAACATTTGTTTTTTTGTTATAGTCAACTAATTCATTAGAGTCACAACTCTCTAAACCTACTATAACAGCTCTTAAACCAACTTTTTTAAATTCTTTGATTACATCTTCATTTGATGCAATAAAGTCTGCTCTTGCATATATTAAGTATCTCTTTTCTATTTTATTTTTCTTTAATAATTTACAAAACTCTAATATTCTATTTCTATCTACTAAGAAGTCATCATCTACTATATATATTTCTTTTTCTTTTATAGTTTTTAATTCTTCAATTATGTTATCAAGTGTTCTTGTAAAATATTTTCCATCTGTTATTTTTCTACAGAAACAGAATTTACATTGATATGGACAACCAAATGATGTTTTCATAAGACTACAATTTCTATGAAACATATAATAATATTTATGTCTATATTTATCTACTTTACTTCTATCTGGGAATATATAATTAAATGTTGTTTCTTTAGTAGCTTTTTTACCTTTTTTAGTGTATACACATTCTAATTTAGTCTTAGTTTTATTTTCTAGAGAATCAAGTATATTTATAAATGTTTTAATTCCATTAGCTCTTATTATGTAATCAATATGTTTTGATTCAAAGTCTTCTGGATTTACTTCTGCGTGTACTCCACCTACTAAAACTTTTATATTTTTATCATATTCTTTTACTTCTTTTGCATATTCTTTAATTATATTTACATGTGCGATATAACCTGTTATACCTACTACATCTGGTTTATATTCTTTTAAAAAGTGTGTTATACTTTTTCTTTCTATGATCATATCTATTATTCTTGTTTCATGACCAAGTGGCTCTATATTTGATGAAATATATTCTAATTCTAATGGTTCACATATCATTACATTTTGAAGTCCAATTGTGTCTTTATGTGGTTTTGGTCTAATTAATAATACTTTCATAATTTACCTCTTAAAATGAAATAATGCGATTGTTGGCATATATTTTCTTTCTCTTATTATTTTGATGTCTTTTTCTTTTAGTTTTGCTTTTTTAAATAGTTCTCTCATTTTATTAATACTTAAGTATTTAGCTTTTGATGTTGTTGCTTTTAGGAAGAAGTTTATTAATAAATCTTTTAAACTATTTGTTGATGAGTTTACTATTATTACATTAGCTCCTTTATTACATAAACTACTTATCTTTTTAAGTACATTTTCTTTATCTGGAAAATATGGAAATGCATGAGTACATATAATAATATCGTATTTTTCTTCTGTATTAAATTCTTCTATTGGGGTTACTTCAAACTTATTTTTCTTATTTAATTTTTTTGCTTCTTCTATCATATTATTCGCAACATCTATACCTAAATAATTAACTTTTTTAAATTCTTTATTTATTTCATTTATTAGTTGTCCAGTTCCACAACCTATATCTAATATTTTTAAGTTATTATTCTTTTTTAATAATGGTAATACTATTTTTAAAACTTCTCTTCTTGTTGGTCCTAAAGAATATTTTTGAACCCATAAATTATTATATTTGTGAGCTAAATTTTCCCATACTTCGTATTTCATTTTTTACTCCTTCTAAGTAATCCTTTTACTGCTTCATACCAATATTCAAATGAAGCATAGATTGCGTTAAATAAATATTTTGTTGATAGAACTTTATTTTTAACATTAAGAAATCCTATTTTTACATATAATAAATAGAAATTTAAATAGAATGTTAGTTTACTCATTTTAGTTGGTTCTAGTGTTAGATGTACAAAGTCCCATTTTCTATAATCGTTTGTTACTATTCTATCTTTATATTTTTCAAATTGTCCTGTTCCTGGCATAGGTGTTAATACTGATACTGTTGATAGTGTTAGATTATGTTTTTTGATAAAGTTATATAATTTTTTGAAATAACTTTTTTCTGCATCTATATCTATCATGAATAAACCTATACAAGTTATATTACATTCTTTTAATACTTTTAGTGCTTCTAAGATTATATTAACACTACTTTTCTTATTATATTTTTCAAGTACTTCATCATCGATTACTTCTAAACCTACAGCACACATAGTTACTCCGATTTCAGATAGTTTTTTCATATAATCTTTGTTCTTTGATATAAAGTCTGCTCTAAAATATAAAGAGTATTTTTTATTTATTTTTTCTTTTTTGATTAAGTCAATAAATTCATCTAAATATGTTTTATTAACATAGAAAGTATCATCTACGATCCATATATTATCACAGTTAATATTCTTTATTTCTTCTACTACATTTTTAGGATCTCTACATATATATTTACCACCATTTAAAAGTGTTGAGAAACAATAATTACAGTTATGAGGACAACTATAACTTGTTTTTAATATAGCGCATGATTTCATTGTTACATATTTATATTTCTTTATATTATTATAAAAATGTGTTCTATCTGGGAATGGTAGTTTATTTACTTCGAATACTTCTCTATCATTTTTAATCCATTTACCTTTTTTATTATATGAGATACCTAATATATTTTTAGGATTTAGTTTCTTTGAATTAATTATTTTTTCAAATGGTTTAAATCCACCACTATGACATACAATATCTATACCTTCAAAATAAAAGTCTTCTGGTTTAACCTCAGCGTGTGGACCTCCTACGATAGTTAGAATATCTTTGTTATATTTTTTTATTAATTTAACATATTTAATAATTGAATATATATGTACAAAGTTAGCTGTCATACATACTATATCTGGATTAAATCTTTTTAATTCTCTTTTTAGTGATTGCCCTCCAATAGTAAGATCACATATTTTTACATCAACATTATTATTCTTACATATTGCAGACATATATTCTAATTCTAGAGGTTCTGTTCTAATTAATGATAATTTTGTAAATACGTTATTGAATTCTGGTTTTACTAATAATACTTTCATTTTGACTCCTTAAATACTTTATAAGTTTTATTTTCATATTTATACTCTAATAAATCTTTTGATTTATATACTATAAAATTCATTATTTTATTTGAATGATTCGCATAGAAATATCTTTTTTCTATAGTACATCCTAATTTTAATTTAGTTTCTTCTGATGTTTGACCGAAATCTATTGTTTTTATATTATTATTTATCGCATATTTTATTATTTCTAGAAGCATATAATAATATAAATCAGTTGTGTCATATTTATAATCCATACCACATAACATAAATGTTAATTTTTTATCATGTTCTTTTATAAGTATGAATCCTTTTTTGATATTATTTTCTTTGAATATTATTTTTTGAGCATCTATTTTATTAAAGAATTCTTTTTCTACTTTTTCTAATTTGTAATTAGATTTATTATATGTTTGTAAATATAAGTTATAAATATCAGTGTCGTTGTTATACTCTATCTCAATATTTTTACAAGCTTTTATAGCGTTATTTATTCTTCTTCTATAAGAACTTCTTAAACTATTTAAATACTCTTCAAATGTCTTAAAATCATTCTTAAATATACATGTAGGTAGTGTGTGTCCTCTTAAGTAACTTTTATATGTTTTTTTATCTTCTACATTTAATATTAATTTAGCTCCTTTGATAGTTTTAATATAATCAAATAACATTTCTTCATTATTTGTTATATAACCTTTATTACTAAGTGACAATGGATAACCAATAACATTAAGATTATAATTTAATTTTAATTTGCTGAATGTTAATAAATTCATTTTATTTTTATATAACACAAAGAAAGCATAATCATTATTACGCTTAATATAATAATATTCTTGATGAAATAAGTTTTCTTCTTTTAATAATTTTAACATTTCTTTATTAAATGGATAATTAAATTCTTTTGTTATATCATCTATATTATTTGTTTTAATTACTTTTAAATCACTTAATCTTTTTTTCATATACTACATACCTTTTATACACATCATCACATATTTGTTTACAGAAACTATTTGAATCTGTATTTTCATCTAATATCCATGATGTTTCAGCAGACTTTACTCCATATTTTTTAGTTGCTTTAAATATTTGATGTAATAATACAACTGGTAAACCTACTTTTCTATATTCATCTATTACTCCGTATTCCATAACTTTAGCTCTTTTAATTTTTTTATTAAATAGTTTATTTTTAATATAATGTATAGCTCCAAAAGAAGTACCTTTTTTAGCTAATTCATTAAAGTCAGGATACCACATAATAAATCCGATTGGTTTTTCTTCATCGAATGCAAATATTAATGAATCTTCCTTCATAAACATGAATAGTTCTTTTAACATTTCTTTATCTTCTTTATAATTTCTTTTAAAGTAATATCTATGATTTATAAAACATGTATTATTTAAATCTGTATATATTTTTGAATAATAATCAAATTTCTTTTTATCGAAGTATTTAAAAGTATATTTACTTTCTAATTTATTTATAATTGCTTTATATCTATCTAATCTATTATCTATTGTATTTAATATATATGTACTTAAATATATTTCATCACATTTAAGTTCTTTAAAGTAATCATTATAATATTTATGATTACATGAACCTGAGAATGAGTTTTTAGTGTCATAATTTGAGCATTGAAATCCTAGTCCATAATTAACATGTCCGTTAAGACCTATAACTATTTTTTTACATTTTAATTCTTTTCCTAAATCGTTTACTTTTGACATTAATAGTTTAACTGCTTTATTTTGACCTTCTAAACTATTAAAATAACTTAGTTCTATATAATCTTTTAATTCTTTTGTATATATAATTATACCTTCACAAACTATACTTCCTTTTTTATTTTCTATCATTACAGGTATTATAGTTTTATTATCAGTAAAACTTGATTTACCAAAAAATAGTTCTTTTAAAACAAAGTAGTCATTATCTACATATTCTGTGTTTTTAAATATTTGTTTTCTAAATTTTAGAAATCTTTTTTTATCTTGTTTAGTTTTTACTTCGATTAATTTCATACTACTCTCCTACACATGCTTATAAGATAATTATAATATCTATATATTTCTATTTTAAATCCATTGTGATCTAAATATAATTTATTATTTTTAACAAATGATATATCTTTCAACTTATAGTTTAATCCTACTCCCAAACATTTTAGATATGCTTCTTTAAGAGTGAATAACATAGTAAAACTTATATCTTTATTTTTACTATTATTTAGATACTCAATTTCTTCTTTAGTACACATTTTATTAACAATTAATTCATTGTATTCTT
>JAZSKU010000113.1:0-51962 GCA_045535005.1 Bacilli bacterium | reverse complement strand
AACTTAGGTAAAACAAGTAAACTATAAAAAGAATCATCACATTTAAATAAAAAACTACTAACTAACCAAAATAACAATATTATAGTAAATAAAAGATAAGCATTTACATACTTTTTTATGGAAACCACCTCTTTACTAATTATATGTTTAATAGTAAAATATTATTAAAGAAAGGGAATAATAATGAACATTAAAATAAATAAAAAAGATGATGTTATATTAAAAATATTACATTATTTCATAACAGAAGAAGATTATAAACCAGTAATAATTAATGGTCTTCAAAATGAAATATGGTTAGAAAACATGCAAAATGATTTAAAACTTATAAGAATAAATACTAACTATATTCATAATGAAGAACAATTAAAAGTAGATATGCATAAAGCATCATCTATTATGAAAAGTATTAAAAAGAGTACATTATCTCTTAATATGACAATGTTAAACTTATTATTAGATACTGGAGATAGTGTTAAAGTAATAGATAATAATAGCAAAAATATAGAAACTGTTAAAATAAATAAATTAAATGATTTCAAAAAGAATAAAACAGTTATGGAATTCTTTCCTAAAGTAAAAGATGCTATATTAAATGAAAAAGTAGATCCTGTTGAATTCTTTAAATTAACAGAAGATATGAATGAAAAAACAATAAAAAATGAAAAGAAATTAGCTAAAATATTTAGTCCTAAAAAACCAGTTGTTACTTATGCTCTTATGGCAATAAATATAGTTATATGGTTATATTTATTAATATTTGATACATCAGGTAACATTACATCAATGTTTGTTAATGATTATGAAGCATTCCAAAATGGTGAAATATATAGATTAATAACTTCAATGTTCTTACATGGTGGAGTAATACATTTAATGTTTAATATGAGTGCGTTATATTCATTAGGTCCTCAAGTAGAAAGATATTATGGAAGTTTTAAATTCGCAGTAATATATTTCTTAAGTGGAATACTAGGTAGTATATTTTCAACACTATTCTTAGTATCAGGAGGATACTCACTAGGTTCATCAACTGCAATATTTGGTTTATTTGGTAGTATTGCATATTTTACATATTACTATAGAGCAACACTACAAGGATTCTTAAGAAGTTCAATAGTACCAACTTTAGTAGTAAACTTCTTAATAGGTCTTGCTATTCCAACAATTGGACTTATGGGACACATTGGTGGATTTATAGGTGGTATATTAATCGCAATGGCTATCGGAATAGGTGACAAAGGAAGAAAATCAGATCAAATAAACGGAGCAATTGTATATATTTTAATGACTGCAGCACTACTATATATGTTATTTATTAAATAATGATTTTAGGTTATAAAGTATTCTTAAAAGGTTTAGAAAATAGTTTTTCTGAACCATTTGAATTAAATAAAGAATACACATTATCTGGTAATGCAAAATGGAGTATGAATGGATATCATTTTTGTTTAAGACCAGAAGATACATTAAGAAATTTTGATTCATTTAATTATGAATTAGAAATAGCTTTAGTAGAGGGTAGTGGTAGTATAGTTGAGTATAATGATGAATATTATGGATATTATGATATGTATGCTTCAACTAAAATAAAAGTATTAAAAGTACTTACAAGAGAAGAAATAATCAAAGATGTATTATCATCAAATAATATATTTAGAATACAAAGATTAGTACAACGTTTTAAATTAACAGAAGAAGAAATACCTTTATTTAGAGGTATAGCTCCTCAAATAGATAATGATATAGAATATTATCAATTAGGTAATAAAGATGTATATCATAGACAATTAAAAAATCAAGCACAAGCTTGATTTTTTTATATCTTTCTATATAATCCAACAGCCTTACCAAGTATAGTACAATTTTGTAATATAATAGGTTCTAAATAATCATTTTCAGGTTGTAATCTTATATGAGTTGCTTCTTTATAAAATCTTTTTAAAGTTACTTCATTTTCATCAGTCATGGCTACAACAATTTCACCATTGTTAGCAGTATTTTGTTTCTTTACAATAACAATATCACCATCGTAAATACCAACATTAATCATACTTTCACCATTAACTTCTAAAGTAAATACATCGTGATTAGCAGGAATTAATTCTTTAGGTAATGCAAAATATTCATTAGGATTCTCAATAGCTTCAATAGGGTTACCAGCAGCAACTTTACCAACTAAAGGAACATTAACAACATTTTCATTTTGCTTACTATATTCATTAGGAACATTAAGTTCAATAGTTCTAAATTTACTCTCAGTTTGATTAATGTAACCTTTCTTAGCTAAATTCTTTAAGTGAACAAACATAGTAGCAGTACTACTTAAATTACATAACTTACATAATTCTCTAATAGTAGGAGCATAACCTTTTTCAGCAATAAATTTCTTTATTACATTTAATATCTTTTCTTGTTTGTCAGTTAACTTTTCCATTTAATCACTTCCTAACTAACTTAATAATAACATACAAACAAATGATTGTAAATAAATTATTTAAGTATTCTAATTAAATTCTTTTTGAAATGACTTAAATCATCTTCAGTTAAATCCATAATAAATGTAGTAGGTCTAAGTAACTTATCAGGATAATCAAATATATCTTCAAACATATCTTCTAAATAAGTATTTTCAAACATAGGACCAAATAATCTTTGTAATTCTTCATAATTAAGTACTTTAGGAAACTCTAAAAATTCAAATCCAGCCATATATGATAAACATAAAAGAGTTAAACTTTGATGAGCACGCATTTGTTCATATTTATATCCTTCAGTAGAATAATCATCTCTAAATTTAATAGAATCCATATCTATAATCTTAATATCATTTCCTTTATACATAATGTTTTCTGAATGAATATCCCAATATATAAATCCATCATTCATAAATCCTTCGATTATACTAGCTACTTTAAATGCAAACTTTTGTCTATCTTCAAAAGACATATCTCCAAATATAACATCTTTACTTACACTATAATCACTTAAATAATCCATAGAGTATCCAATAAAACAATAGTTTTCATTATATAGTAAATCCCTTGGAAGTACAGTATCAGGATTAGAGTATTCACTAAGTCTATAAATAGATTGTTCTCTTAAAACTCTACTACTAGAAAGTAATACTTTATATAATGTATTTTGATCATGTATATAAATATCACTCTCATGATGTTCAGTATCAATAAGTAAAGGTTTTTTATATAATTTAGATTCATCAATTACAAGTTGTTTCATATTATCCACCTACAAAATATCTTTATAATACAATAATTAAATTGAGTATGCAAATAAAATATAAAAAATAATGAAAAAATTTATTTATTATAGTATAATACATGAAGAGGGAAGTGAAATATTATGAAAAGAATGTTAACTGGTCTTCAACCAACAGGTGTAATTACATTAGGAAATTATATTGGTTCAATTAAACAAATGGTTGAAAATCAAAATATTTATGATTCATTTATCTTTGTAGCAGATATGCATGCAATAACTGTTCCACAAGATAGTGAAGAATTAAAGAAAAATATAAGAAGTTTAATAGCTATTTATTTAGCTTGTGGTATTTTACCTGAAAAGAATACTATTTATATTCAATCAGAAAATGAATATCACGCTAATATTTCATGGATCCTAGAATGTAATACATATTTTGGTGAGTTATCAAGAATGACTCAATTCAAAGATAAAAGTTTAAAAAATGTTAATTTCTCAAGTGGATTATTAACATATCCAGTACTTATGGCTGCAGATATAATTACATATGATGCTGATTATGTTCCAGTAGGTGGAGATCAAAAACAACATGTAGAACTTGCTAGAAACATCGCAGAAAGATTTAATAAAAAGTATGGAGAAACATTCAAGTTACCTGAACCAGTTATGGCTAAAAATGGTACTAAAATAATGGATCTTCAAGACCCAACAAAGAAAATGTCAAAATCAGCTGAAAATAAAAAAGGTGTTATCCTTATGCTTGATGATGTAGAAGTTACAAGAAAGAAAATCATGTCAGCAACAACAGATTCTGAAATGTTAATTAAATATGATCCTGAAAATAAACCAGGTATATCTAATTTAATAAATATATATAGTGCATTAACTACAAAAACACATGAAGAAATAGAATCAATGTTTGTAGGTAAAAACTATGGTGAATTTAAACGCGAAGTAGCAGACATAGTATGTAACGCTATTAAAGAAATACAAGATAGATATAATGAATTACTAAATAGTGATGAATTAGATAGAATACTTGATGAAGGAATAGAAAAAACAAGAAAGATTGCTAAAGAAAAACTAGAAATCATGAAAACTAAAGTTGGTTTAGTAAGAAAATAAAACTACAATTTGCATTGTAGTTTTTATTTTTAGTAACTTCTCTTAATTTCTAAAGTTCTTGCTTTACTAATCATATTACTATCAATAGATGATAATAACTCATATGGATTAATATTATCATTTTCACTAATTAATAAATCAAATGAATAAATTAAATCTCTATGAATACCACAACTTTCTAAAAAGTTAAGTATCTCATAAAAATCATTTCTTTTAATACCACTAATATTCTTACCAAATATAAAATTAAGAATAATTATAGCAAAGCAATAATAATCAGAATTTCTATCAGCTTCAATATATCCAAATCTGTTAGAACTCTTTTTATATTTATCAACATCTTTTACTAAAGAAAATGGAGTTAAATATCTAGATGGAAAAGATACACTATCATTAATTTTAGAACTATCTAAATCAATAACTTTAATTCCATTATCAGGAGTAACTAATATATTAGAGGCATGTAAGTCATTTATAAAAAATCTTTTATCTAATCGACTTAATAATATACCAATATTTCTTAAAATAGTTATTTTATCTTTAATAGGAAAACTATCATCTCTTAAAATAGTTTCTAAGTTTTTACCTCTTATTTTATCCATTGCAAAACCTTTAATTTCATCACCTGAATAAACTAAAGAGTGGGGAATACATAGTTCACTTGGAAAAACATCTCTTACTTCATCTAAACTTCTTAATATATATAACTTATGATTAACTTTTTCAGTATCAAGAGGAAACAATGTTTTAAATACACTGTCTTTAAAAAAATATAAATCTTCTTCAGTAGACATAATACCATTATCTAATTTTAAGAATTCTAACGAACTAATTTCACTTTCTGATAAATATATCTTTTTCATACTATAAACCCCTTTAAAACGCCCATATTATAGCAAAGAAAGAGTATTTAGTCAATTTAACATAATTCTAATAGTGCTACCTTCCTTAACACGAGATAATGAACTTGGTTGACTATCAATTACTTTGTCACCAGAACCTATAAATATTATTTCAAAACCATTTAAAGCACGTCTTACTTCCTTTTTAGTCATACCAATTAAATTAGGAATAGTTATATATTTAATATCATCCCATTTATAAGATTTTGGTATTCCATCACTATCACTTTTAATATCATAAATAGATATAATATCTTCCATAACATTTTTAGCAATAGGAGCACTTACAACACCACCATATTGAGTAACTCCTTTAGCATTATCAATAGCAATATAAACAGTGTATAAAGGATCATCAGCAGGTAAAAACCCAATAAAAGAAAGAATATAATTATTTTCCATATATCTTCCATCACTACCAACTTTTTGAGCAGTACCAGTTTTACCACCAACTCTATAGTTTTCAATATAAGCATTACGACCACTTCCATTAGCAACAACACTTTCAAGTGCATATCTAACTAAAGAACTAGTTTCAGATGAAATTATATTTGAATTAATTAAAGTAGGACTAAATATTTTATCAGAAGTACTAGATACAACATATGGTTTATAAAGATTCCCATTATTAATAATTGCACTAACAGCATTAACTTGTTGAATAGGTGTAACACTAACCCCCTGACCAAAAGCAGTAGTGGCAAGTTCAAGTAAACCAATATTATTAATATTGAATAAAATACCTTTACTTTCACCATTTAAATCAATATTAGTTTTACTTCCAAAACCAAACTTTTTAATATACTCAAATAATCTTTCTTTACCCAGTTTAAGACCAAGTGTCACAAACCCAGGATTAATTTACATATAAATAAGAACATAAGTAAAATTCTAATTTAAAACGTAAAATAACTTTAAAATTTAATTTACTTATGTTAATATTGTATTGTTAATAGGAGAATACATATGGATTTAAGAGATGTAAAAGAATTTTGTATAGATTCATTTAAATATATACTTACTATAGTAGTAATGTTATTCATAATAGTATATGTTGTAACATTAGAACAAGTAGTTGGTCCATCTATGAGTCCAACATTAGAAAATCAAGATATATTATTATTAAATAAATTTCATTATAGATTATTTGATGTTAAGAGATTCGATATAATATCATTTGAATATGAAGATACTAAATATTTAATCAAAAGAGTTATTGGTTTACCAGGAGAAAAAGTAGAGTATAAAGATAATAAATTATATATAAATGGAGAATATATAGAAGAAACATTCTTAACAAAAGAACAAATAACAGAAGACATTATATTCGATGAAATACCAGAAGATAAATACTTAGTACTTGGAGATAATAGAAATAATTCACTTGATAGTAGAGAGTTTGGCTTTATAGATAAAAATGATATTTTAGGTAAAGTTAATATAAGAATTTGGCCTATCACAAGAATTAAATATGTAAAATAAAAAAATCATGTAAAATTCGCTTGAAAAAGTGAATTTTTTGTTTACTTTTTTACTTGTTGCGAATATAATATAAGTACTCCAAGAATGTGGCCTTGGGGGGAGTCTGCAAATTTTTGTTATTTGAAAAGAAAAAATAGGAGGTTTTTAAATGGAAGGAAAGAAAAAATATATAGTTTTACTTATATTCTTACTTATCGGACTTTCTGTATTTACTTTCGCAAATCCTGGTGAAAACGAGGAAGAATTAAATGGATCTGAAAATGGTTCAAAAGAAGTAAAGAAAGATAATGAATCAGATAAAACTGATAACACTATCGTAGTTGATGAAACAGAAAACGATGAAGAAAATAGTAAATCTAATAGAAATTCTACAGTTGGTAATAGTAATAACAACAAAGGTAACCAAACAGATAAAAAACAAGATAATACTTACCAAGATGCTCTAAGAGCAGTAGAAATAGCTGAAAATAGTTTAAACAAAGAAGATTCATCAAAAGCTCGTACATTAGTTGATAGAGTAACTGATGAAACTAAAAAGCAAGAATTAGCTTCAAGATTAGATGCAGTAGATGCTGCAATTAATGCAACTGAACTAATTGCTGCATTAGAAGAAATGGTAAAAAATGCTACTAATAAAGATGATATGGATTCAGCAAGAAACTTTAGAGACACAAATAGTATCCAAGATGTAATTAGTGCATTAACTACTGAAGACGTTAAACAAAACTTACAAGGTCGTTTAGATGATGTAAATATAATTTTAAATGATACTACTCCTGCATTAATTATGGGAATAGAAGACGGACAAATAACAAACGAAGATGTTACACTTACTGTTAATGAAGAAAATGTAACAATAAAAGTAACATTAAATGGACAAGAAATAGATCCTCTAGCTACATTTACAGAGGAAGGAGAATATGTTTATACTGTACTTGATCAAGCATTCAATGAATCAAGTGTAACATTTACAATTGATAAGACTGCTGCTAAGAAAAACGCAGTAAATGCAAATGTTAATGGATACAAGAATGAAGTTAAGACACAATATGCGATTAATGGAAAAACAATAACTGCATACATTTCAATTAACGAAGAATTAAAAAATAATCCAACATTCATATTCTTTGCAAATGGAAAAGAAATTGCAAGAGTTGCTAATGAAAACGTAGTAGCAAGCACATCTCAAAACAATGACTATCCATATGTTTACACAGCAGTTTTAGAAATTAATGAAAACTTAGTTGCTGAAGATGGAAATATAACATTCCATGTAGTAGATATCTTAGATAAAGCAGGAAATAAAACTGATGATATCACTAAAATGTCTGTAGGAGAAAAAGTTATTATATTAGATAGAACAGAAAATAGAGTAACTCAAACATTCTTCAGAAAAGGAAACAGTGTAGAAGTTGGAAAAACATATTACATTAAAAACGGTGGAAAAGTACAATTCAATATCGGATTTAGAGAAGAATTAGGTGAAGACGCTGTAGTTACAATTGGTGGAAAAGAAGTTAAATTAACATTCGAAAATTACTTCGCAGCTACTAATAGTTATATGTATTATGGATACTTAGAAATCCCAGAAAATGAAACAGAATTAACTGAAGGACAATTAGAAATCGTTATTTCTAATGTAACAGATAAAGCTGGTAATACTGGATTCTATTATCAAACAAATGGTAAAAAAGTATATGAAACATTCACTACAAATGTTACAACTAATGGTAAAACTGTAATTTATGACAGAACACCAGCAGCAAGAGTATATTCAACATTACGTGTAAATAAAACAGAATATATTGAAAATGGTGTTAAATATTACTATGTTAAGAATGGTGATAGCTTTGAATTTGCTATTTCATTTACAGAAGAATTAACAACAGCTCCAACAGTAACAATTGCTGGTAGAGAAGTTGAAATGGTTTTAAATGAAAAAGTTAAGAATAACGAAAACAAATTCTTATACGAAGGTACATTCACAATTGATGCTAATGAAAAAGATTTAAAACAAGGAACATTAGAAATTAAAGTTTCAAATATTAAAGACATAGCATTAAATGAAACAGTATTAGAAGATCAAACTATTACAAGTAACGGAAGAAGCGTTGTATACGATAACAGAAATCCTGTAATCGAAGGAATTAATAATAATTATCATTACAATACTCCAGTTACTATTAATGAAGTAAAATATGCTGTTCATAATGTATCTCCAATCGCATCTGCTACTATAGATGGAGAAAAATATGAATTAGGAACAAAATACGATGTAGAAGGAACTCATGAATTTGTTGCTTATGATAGAGCAGGCAACAGAGTAAGAGTTACATTCACAATTGATTACACAGCACCAGCAATTACAGGTGTTGATGAAACAAAAGCTACAAATAAAAATGAAATCGTTTATGTAAGCGATAAGAATTTAGATAAAGTAGTTATCGATGGAACAGAATATACTGCATCTGATTTCACAACAGTAGATGGATTAATTAAATTCCAAAAGAAAATTACTCATGAAGGAACACATACAGTTGTTGCTTATGATAAAGCAGGAAATGAATCAACAGTAACATTTGTTATTGATAAGACTGCACCAGAATATGCAACATTAAGAATGTTAGGTGGAAGAGCACTTAAAGAAAATGGTGTTCAAACATGGTATGTAAAAGCTGGAGAAACAATAAATGTATATATGACATTTAAAGAAAAACTAGCTACAAATGCAAAAGTAAAATTAAATGGTGAAGAATTATCTACATCATATATTAAAGAAGTTGATGGAACTTATATGTACGGAGCTACATACAAAGTCACAGAAAACTCTAAACAAGGTGCAGTAAGCATTGAAGTTTACGGATATGCTGACAAAGTAGGAAATGTTGGAGTTACATTAACAAATGATGATATAACTACACCAGGACAAAAGAATGTATCAATCGATACAATCGCACCAGTTCACTCAAGTATAAGAATGCTTGGAGGAAAAGGATACTGGGAAAATGGTAAATATACAATGTATGCAACAAATGGAACAACTATTTATGTATACACAACATTTACTGAAAGATTAGCTACAAACCCAACAGTAACATTAAATGGAAAAGTTAGTAAACTTGCATATTTAGCTAAAATATCTGATGATAGTTACATTTATGCAGCTGAATTCAAATTAACTGAAGATGATGGATTAAAAGATGGTGATCTTTCTGTTAAAGTAGTAGGATATGCTGATAAAGTTGGAAATGTAGGAGTAAAACTTACAAACGATGATATCGAATTAGGTTCTCAAAAATACATTGTTATTGATAAAACAGCTCCAGAATTAGAAATTGATTATAGACCAGAACTTGCTGATAAGAGAACTGATGTTGTAGGTAGTGATACTAATAAAATTGTATTTAAAGTTTATAAAGGAACTGAAGTAGTTAAAACAGTAGATGAAAAATCTAATTATAAGAGATTCTCAATAGACTGGTTAGGAGATGGAGAATATAAAGTAGTTGTTACAGATCAAGCTGGTAACAGTACAGAGACAATGGCTACAATCGATCATACAGCTCCAGTAGTAACACCAAGCTATACAGAAAAAACTGTTGAGGGAGACAAAACAAAAGAATTTACAGACTTCCCAACATTTGAAATTACTGATTTAACAGAAGTTACAACTAAATTAGAATCTGGTAGTGTAGACATGAGTAAAGTAGGAACTTATACTTTAAGTTATAGCTTCACAGATAAATTTAATAATGTAACTACAAAAGATATTATAGTTAATGTTGTTGATACAACTAGTCCAGTTGTTACAGCTAAGGCAAAAAATAATGTACATGTTGAATACGGAACAGGTACTTATACAGAATTAGGTGCAACAGTTACTGATAATATCGATGCTGATTATGAAAAGAGCGCACCATCATATATTAACTTATATGAATTAGGTGAAAATAATGCAACAGGACCATTTGTAAGAAGACTTGCAGAAGGTGAAACTGTTGATCCAAATGTTATTGGTAAATACTTACTAGTATACATGGCTGAAGATGCTGAAGGAAATGTATCTAATAATCAATTACAACAATCTAAGATTTGGGTAATTGTTAGTGATACAACTGCTCCAAAATTATCTTTAGATTTTAGAGAAGATACTCTAGAAAAGAAAACAGATGTTATTACATCAGATTTACAAGATGTAACATTATATGCATATAGAGATGGAAAACTAGTTAAAACTTATCCAGGTGGAAAGAGTTTTAGAACAAACTTTGATTGGTTTGGAAATGGTGAATACAGAGTAGTTGCAAGAGACTTATCTGGAAACGAAAGTGAAATCACTTATACACTTGGTAAAAATACTTTAAAACCAACTAATGGAGTTATGGATTTAACTGGAGATATGACATTATGGAATGACAGTTTATATTATGATGAAACTGGAAACGGTACAAAAGGTGATATTATAAATGCATCTGGTGATATTGTAATTAATGGTAACGGATATACAGTTACACAAATTGCTTCTACAAAAGATGCTTATATGGAATGGCCAACTGGTTATAAAGCACCTGCTATGTCAAATATATTCGCATCTAAAAATGGAAGTGTTACAGTTAATAACTTAACATTAAAAGGACAAATAACTGCAAATAATTTAGGATTCTATGAACATCCAACTAAGAAAAATGTCTTAAATAATGTAACAATGAAAAATTTAGAAGTTGTTTCATTCTCACAATTAGCTGGTGGATTAATTCTATGGGGCGAAGGTGAAATCAATAATTCAATCATCACTGGAACAAAAATGTCTAGTATGGATGAAGCTGGATTCCCATTATATGATTTAGTTCTTACTCAAAGTTCAATACTTGAAATGAATGGTGGAGAAGTAGGAACTGTATATGTATGGAATAAAACTAAAGCTACATTTAATAATGTAAAAGTAGATACTATTGAAACTGCTACAAGAACTAACGTTAATGGTCATCTAACAATTGGTGATGGTACAACAGTTAATAAAATTGTTGCTAAAGCTATTTTAGTAGATGGAACTGATTTAACAAAACGTTATAATGCAATTAATATTAAATCTGGTGCTAAAGTTAAAGTACTAGATTTATCAGAAGTTGATTTAATTAATGAAGTAGTAATTGAAGATGGTGCAATCGTTGAAAAAATTATTACTAAATTTGGAGAATTAACTCAAGAAGAATTTGATAATTTATTAAATACACCTGAAGGAAAGTTAAAACTAGCTTTCCTACAAGGTGGAACTTATAAATTAACTGAAGATACAACTTTAACAGAAGAAATTGAATTAGCTTCAAATAAAACATTAGTAATTGATTTAGATGGTAAAGAATTAGTTATTGATAATCCAGATGATGATTCATCAAGATTAATCAAAAATAAAGGTAACTTAACTATCAAAGATGGTGACTTAGTTAACCAAGATACTCATTCTTATGGAATTGTATCTAACGAAGGAACTTTAACAATTGATAATGTTGATGTTAAAGATAATGGATCTAAAGATGGTTCTACATTTGATAATAATGGAACATTAATAATTAAAGATTCAACAATTAAAGTTACTTCTATATCATCAACTATTAATGGTAAAACACAAAAATGGGGAGATGCAGCAGTAAGTAGTACTGGAACTTTAGAAATTAAAAATACAACTATTACAGCTGATTCTCAATCAAGTTATGCTATTAGAGTAACTGCAGGAAATGCTTCTCTTGATAATGTAAATATTACAAATACTAAAGGAGCATTCGGAATTACTGGTGGTACTGCAAACATTAAGAATTCTAACTTTGAAACTCATAAATATTACACAATTTATGCAGAAAGTTCAAATAATGTTAGTGTAACAGTTGATGGTGGTAAATATAATTCAGCAAGAGCTGCAATTTATTTATTAAACGCATCTGCTGCAAAAGATGTTACTGTACTAGTAAAAGGCGGAACATTTATTTCTAAGAGCGCTAGTTATGAAGTAATTCATACTGATTCTGCTCAAGCAGACCAAACATTTGATGTAATTATCAAAGGTGGAAAATTCACTGGTACATTAAATGATGTAACTGCATACTTAGCTGATGGTTATGAACAAAATGCTCAAGGCGAAGTAGTAGAAAAAGTTATAGTTCCAGTAGTAGAATAGATTACTGAATAAAATAAGAAGAGAGAAATCTCTTCTTTTCTTTTGATTTTTTATATGTTAAAATGTTCTTAGATAGGGAGTAGTTAAAATGGCATATATAAAATATAAAGAATTAACAAAATATTTTGATTTTAAAGAACAAATAGAAATTGATGATTTACCAGATTATACTAAAGAATATGTAAATCCTGGTGAAAGAATATTAGGTGGATATAAAACTGCTAGAGATTATGCAGTATTTACTGATAAAACAATGGTATTATTTGATAGAGATATTATAAAATCATATAAAAAGATACATGTAATTCCATATAAATCAATTAATACTAGTGCTATTACATTTAAACCAGGAAGAGCAGAATTATTCTTAGCACTTGAAAGTGGATATCAAATGAGAATAGTATTTGTTAATATGAATCATGATAAAAAAGAAAATCTTAAAGTAATATATCAAGCACTTATAAGAAATAATGCAAGAGCTTAAATAGCTCTTTTTTTATGTATTTTTTTTATTAATGTTCATATAGTTAAATATGAATAATTTAATAAAAGAATGGAAACTAAATATTAATAGAAAATTATATGAAAATAATATTATAGATAATTATATATACTATGAATACATTAAAAGGGTGAAATAACTTGGATATAATAAAAGGAAGAGAATTACTAAGAAAAGGTATTACGATATATGATATGCCCTTAAAAGTAGCTTATTATGCTAGAGTATCTACTGATTCAAAAGATCAATTAAATAGTTTAGAAAATCAAACTAATTATTTTAATGAAATGATTAAAGAAAATAAAAATTGGATATTTAAAGGTAGTTATATAGATGAAGGTATAACAGGTACATCTGTTAAAAATAGAAAAGAGTTTCTTCGTATGATAGAGGACGCTTCACTTGGCAACATAGATTTAATACTTACTAAAGAGATATCAAGGTTCTCAAGAAATACATTAGATAGTATTAAATATACAGAGTATCTTTTAAGACACGGCACAATAGTGTATTTCTTAACAGATAATATTAATACTATAAATGAAGACTCTGAATTTAGATTAACTATTATGTCTAGTTTAGCTCAAGATGAAGTAAGAAAATTATCAAGTAGAATTAAATTTGGTATTAATAGAATGATAAAAGATAGAAAACTAATCGGAAGTAATTTAACAGGTTATTATAAAAAGAATGGTAAATATGTAATAAATGAAAAAGAAGCTTTTATTATAAGACATATATTTAATACATATATTTCAGGATGTACAAGTTTAAAAGAAATAAGTAATAATTTATCTAAAATGGGATACTTAAATAAAAAAGGTAAACCATATTCACAAACAACAATATCTAAGTTTATAACTAATCCTAGATATAAAGGATATTACACAGCAAGATTAACTGAAGTAATAGATTATAAAACTCATAAGAAAGTAAAAGTACCAAAAGAAAATCAAATAATAGAAAAAGATAATAATATACCAGCTATAATAGATGAAAAGTTATGGAATAGGGTAAATAACTTATATAATAAAAGAAAGAAGTCTATACACAAACATATATTAAATTCTAATAAATATTCTAAATACTCATGTTTAATTTATTGTAGTAAATGTAATCAAATATATATAAGAAGTAGTGGAAGCACTAGAAAGAATAGCCCAACATATTCATGTAAGAATTATAAGTCAAACGGAAAAAATATATGTAATAGTCCAATTATAAAAGAAGAATATCTAGATAAAATATTTATTGATATATTTAATGAAATAATAGATATTAATTTAATAACTTCTTCTTTAATAAATGAATATACTAATATTATTAATAATTATAATAAAAGTAACGAAATTAAATCTATTGATTCTGAAAAAGATAAACTATTAGATTTATTAATTAATAATATTATTAGTAAAGAAGAATATTTAAATAAAAAGAATAAATTAGATTCTAAATTAAATAATAAAAGTTATATAAATATTGATAATCTAAATAATATAAAAAATATACTTAATTTAGAGGATGAATTACCTAATTTAATAAAGATATTTATTAAGAGAATAGAAATATTTCCTTTAACTAATAGAAGTCATATACGTCTTAAAATATACTTTAATTATGACAAATATATTATTAAAGAAATAAAATTTAATAATAGAAAAAATGAGTTAATTGTCCTTGTTTAAATATACTCTTTACATGAGTTTTCAACTACTTGTATAAACGATTGATATCCATGTCCTTTTCTTTTCCAACAGTGTAGAGTACTACCTTCAACTTTAATACCACCAGTATCATTATAAGTATCACTAAATATATTAACTATACCTTCATTAATCGCAGAAGCAAGTGTAATTATTTTAAAAGTACTACCAGGTTCAAAACTATTCCATATAGCTAAATTACGATTTAATGTTTCAGTATCATAATTTTTATAATTATTTGGATCAAAAGAAGGTAAACTCTCCATAGCAATAATTTCACCAGTTTTAACACTTTGTACTATTCCTATAGCTTTATCAGCATTATATTTTAAAAATGCTTTATTAAGTTCATTACTAAGTGATAGTTGAACATCTAAATCAATTGTTAATTTAACATCTTTACCATTTACTGGTTCTATATAAAGTTCACTAAGTTCTAATTTTTTACCATGACCATCTGAATAATATTTAATACTACCATTTTTACCAGTAAGAATTTTATCATATTTAAGTTCTATACCACTTAACCCTTGATTATCTATACCAGTATATCCTAGTACATGAGATAAAGTATTTTTATATATATAGTTTCTCTTACTTTCTTTAAGTAAATATATACCATCAAGTTCAAGTTCATTAATTTTATCAGCAACATCAAAACTTAAGTTTCTTCCTTCAGGATGAACTTTAACTAAAGAAGATTTCTTTGTTAAATAACTATACATCTTATCATAACTAATATTAAGTATTTTACTTATTTTAGCTGCAGCATCTTTTTTATCAATAACTTGATTAGGTACTATATATAAACTAACAGTAGTAATATTATCTACTATAGTTTTACCATTTCTATCTAATATTTTACCTCTATCAGAACCTATAGTTAAATTACGACTCCATAATTCATTAGCTAAAGTATTAAGTTTCTTATATTCAATAACTTGTATATAAAACACTTTAACTAATATAAGTATAAATACTAATAGAGAAGATAAGAATATTAATTTAATTCTAAAATTTTGTTTATTTTGAAACATATTATTCACCATTAAATAATATTTATAACAAATAAAAAAATGCTCTTTTAAGAGCATTTTAGAAATTAAAGTATTCAATTTCACCAGGTTTAACATTATCATGAGGTATCTCATTATTATGATTATCTGGATCAGTTGGTATTAATGAACTATAATCTACATCATCTTCAACTTTAGTTTCAGTTTTAACTTCTTCTTTAGCTTCTTCTTTAACTTCAGTTTTACTTTCATTAGCAGCATGTGTAGTATCAGTATCATCTAAACTAGTTTGTAAACTTGAGTCTTCATAATTTCCTAAGTCATTATCTAAGTCTACAACTTTTAATATTTCAGCAAATGATGTTTCTCCTTGAACAACTTTTTCAAGACCATCTTGAAGTAGGGTAACAACATCTGATTTATAAACTATTTTTCTTAATTCTTCTTTTGGAACGGCATTTGTTATACCATCACGAATATTATCATTCATAACAAGTATTTCTAAAAGTGCAACACGTCCAGAATATCCTCTAAAACAATGTTCACATCCATCAGGGTTAGCATCAAACATTTGACTTACATCTTGATTTAATACTTTTTTAAATACATCTTTTTCATATGGAGTAGTTTCTCTTAATTGTTTACAATGAGGACATACCTTTCTTGCTAACTTTTGAGAAATGATTCCAGATAAAGCAGAACCAAGTAAGTATCTTTCAACATCCATATCTGTAAGACGTTCTATTGTATTAAGTGAGTTATTGGTGTGGATTGTAGATAAAACTTTGTGTCCAGTGATAGAAGCTCTAACAGCTATTCTCGCAGTTTCATCGTCACGAATTTCACCGATCATAATTACATCAGGGTCTTGACGTAAGATACTTCTAAGTACAGTTGCGAAGTCAAGTCCAATTTCGTGTTGAGCTTGAACTTGGTTAATACCACCAATATCCATTTCGACAGGGTCTTCAACTGTAATTATATTAACATCTTCAGTATTCATCTTTTGTAAAATAGAGTAAACTGTAGTTGATTTACCAGACCCAGTAGCTCCGGTTACTAAGATGATACCGTTAGGTATTGAAATCATTTTATTAATTTTATCTAAACTGTTTTGTGAAAAACCTAAAGTTTCAAGTCCTTGTAAACTCTTTGAGTAATCAAGGATACGGATAACCACTTTTTCACCACAGTTAGTAGGTAAAGACGAAACACGAAGGTCTAATGTCTTTTCACCAATTTTTGTTTTGATAGCACCATCTTGTGGAAGACGAGTTTCCATGATATTCATACTTGCTATCATTTTTAAACGTGAAATTAAATTTCTTTTATATTTTCCAGGAATAATAGCATAATCAGATAACACACCATCAATACGACATCTAATCTTAATAGAATCTTTAGATGGATCAAAGTGTATATCGCTGACACCTCTATTAACTGAATCTAAAAGAATTTCATTACATATCTCTACTATAGGGATTTTTTCAAAATCAAATTCCTTCATGATAAACCTCTTTCTATTCTATAAATTATTATAACTTATAAAAGATATTATTTCAATAAAATATTGTTATTATTTTTAAAATTTGTTATACTCATATTAACATAGTAAGGAATGATAAAAATGAAAAAAGGATTTACATTAATAGAACTTTTAGCAGTAATAGCAATACTTGCAATTTTATCTCTTTTAGTAGTACCATCAATAATAGAGACAAGAGATGAAGTATTAGAAAACGCATATCAAAGTAAAGTAAACTCTATTAATAATGGAGCTAAAGACTGGGCTAATGATAACTTAGTTCAAATACCTAGTCCAATATCTGCTGACTATACAGGAGTTAAAGTATGTAACTCTGACTGTGCTTGTATTTTAGTATCTGAATTAATTAGTCGTGGTTATGTAGCAGGTGATAAAAGTGAAGATGATAATGGACATGAAGTAGGAAAAGCTGTATTAACAGATCCAAGAACTGGACAAAGTATGAATAACTTATTAGTATGTGTTAGATATGATGTAAAAGATGCTGCAAAAAGAAAAATAATAAGTTATATAGTAGAGGAATAGAAAGTATGAGGTTGTCTAATAGTTTTTTCATAACAAGAAAAGAATACCCAAAAGATGAAGATATCATAAGTACAAAATTACTTGTTAAAAGTGGTATGATTCATAAATACGATAATGGTATATATGGATACTTACCAATGGGTTTAAAAGTAGTAAATAATATTAAAAAAATAATAAGAGATGAAATGAATGAAATTAATGCAGAAGAAGTATTAATGCCATCATTTATAAATACAGAAATATTTGAAATGACTGATAGAAATAATTTATTAGATGATGAATTATTTACTATATTAAGTCGTAATAATAAAAGTTATTCTTTATGTCCAACACATGAAGAATTATTTGCTTTGTTATCAAGAATTAAAATAAAAAGTTATAAAGATTTACACTTTAGTTTATATCAAATAACTAATAAATATAGAGATGAAATAAAATGTGAATATGGACTTAATCGTAAAAAAGAATTCCTTATGGCAGATGCATATAGTTTTGATGCTGATGAAGGTGGTTTAGAAATAAGTTACGATAAAATGTTCCAAGTATTTAAACATACATTTAATCGTATAGGACTATCTACTCAAATCGCAAGAAGCGATCCTGAATCAATGAAAGGAATTGACTCAGAAGAATTCCATGTAATATGTGATTATGGAGATAATGAAATAGTAAAATGTACTAAATGTAGTTATTCTACTAACATTGAGTATGCTACGTCTTATGATAAATATAAAAAAGAAGATATACAAATTGAAAAGAAACAAAAAATATATACACCAAATATAAAAACTATAAAAGAGTTAACAGATTATTTAGATGTAGATGCATCAAATATAATAAAGGCAATTATTATTAAAGTTGATGAAATATATAAAATGCTTTTATTAAGAGGAGATGCAGAAGTAAACTTTAAAAAGATTGAAAAAATGTATCCAAATAGATGCATATCACTTCCAACAGTAGAAGAACTAGAAAAAATGGGTACACATCCAGGTTTTGTAGGACCACTTAAAACAACTATGGAAGTAATTGCAGATAACGAAGTTAAAAGCATGTATAACGCAATATGTGGAAGTAATGAAGTAGATTATCATTATAAAAATATAAATCCAGGAATAGATTTTAAAGTTAATAGATATGCTAATATAAAACTATTTAATAATTCATCACTTTGCCCAAAATGTAAGAGTGAATGTGAAATATTAAAAGGTATAGAAGTAGGTCATATATTTAAATTAGGTAGTTCATATAGCCAAGTATATAATTTAAGATACTTAGATGAAAAAAATGAACTTAACTATGTTCATATGGGATCATATGGAATAGGTATAGATAGATGTATATCATCAATAGTAGAAAAACACCATGATGATAAAGGAATTATTTGGCCTATAGAAGTAGCTCCATATAAAGTAGGTATAGTAGTAGTAAATGTTAATGATAAAGAAGCTTATAAATACGCTAAACTACTATATGATAAACTAAATAAATTAGGAATAGATACTATATTAGATGATAGAAAAGAAACAGTAGGTATTAAATTCAATGATATGGATTTAATAGGTGTACCTATTAGAATAACTCTTGGAAGAAAAATAGAACAAAATATTGTTGAAATAAAAGAAAGAAAAGATGATTCTTCAAGAGAAATAGAAACAATTAAATTAATGGAAGAAATATTTAAAATATTAAATAAATAAACTTGAAAAAATAAATATTTAGTGATAAAATACACTTATCTTTTGTGAAGAAATAGTAGTAAAAACAAAATTATTTCAAAGAGAATTAACTAAATTGGTGAAAAGTTAATAAATAATTTTTTATGAATTCACCTTCACACAAAAAGAACGTAATTTGGCGTTAACAAAATAAAGAGCATAAAATATTATGAATTAAGGTGGTACCGTGGATATATTTCACCCTTAAGTTATAATATTTTTTTTATTAGGAGGAAATATGATAGAAAAACTAGAGAAAATTAAAAATAATGCATTAGAAGAAATAGAATCTGCAGATAGTGAACTTACTATAAATAATATTAAAAGTAAGTATATGGGTAAAAAAAGTGAATTTAACGATGTAATGAGTGAAATGAGAAATCTATCTAATGAAGAAAAAAGAGAAGTAGGTAGTAAATCAAATGAAATTAGAAATGAAATTACTACAGCTTTAGATGAAAAACTAAAATCAATTAAAGATAAAGCTTTAAATGAAAAATTAGAAAAAGATAAAATAGATTTAACACTTCCAAGTAAAAAGAGAAAAACTGGTACTAAACACCCAATAAGTATTGTTATTGAAGAGATTGAAGACTTATTCTCATCAATGGGATACGATGTAGTAGAAGGACCAGAAGTAGAATGTGATAAATATGCATTCGAAATGTTAAATTTACCAAAAGGACATCCAGCTCGTGATGCTCAAGATAGTTTCTATATTACTGAAGAAATGTTACTTCGTCCACATACAAGCCCAGTACAAGTAAGAAGTATGCTTGCAAATGTAGAGAAAAAACCATTCAAATTAATTTGCCCAGGTAAAGTATATAGAAGAGATGATGATGCAACACATTCACATCAATTTACTCAAATTGAAGGTTTAGTAGTAGGAGAAAATATATCACTATCAGACCTTAAAGGTACATTAGAGGTATTTGCTAAAAAGATGTTTGGTGAAGATAGAAAAGTACGTTTTAGAGCTAGTTATTTCCCATTTACAGAACCAAGTTATGAAGTAGATGTATCATGTTTTAATTGTAATCAAAAAGGTTGCTCTTTATGTAAAGGAACTGGATGGATTGAAATATTAGGTAGTGGTATGGTACATCCAAACGTATTAAACGCATGTGGTTTTGATCATAAAAAATATACAGGATTCGCATTTGGTGTTGGTATAGAAAGAGTTGCTATGCTTAAATATGGTATAACAGATATTAGACTTTTATATGCTAACGATTATAGATTCTTAAAGAACTTTGATAGAAAGGAGATACAATAATGATATTAAGTAAAAACTTTGTTCATGATTATACTGATTTAAAAGATGTAGATATAGATTATCTAACAAATGAAATGGTAAGAATCGGTAATGAAAGTGAAAGTACAGATAGATTAATAAAAGCAAATAACTTAGTTATCGGAGAAGTACTTGAATGTACAGATCATCCAGAAAGTGATCACTTACACGTATGCAAAGTAGATGTTAAAACAGAAGTATTAAATATTATTTGTGGAGCTCCTAATGTAAGAAAAGGTATTAAAGTTATAGTTGCACTTAACGGAGCAGAACTTCCAGGTGGAACAATAAAGAAAACAACTATTTTAGGATATGAATCAAATGGTATGCTTTGTTCTTTAGCAGAACTAGGGCTAGAAAATAAATACTTAACAGAAAATGATATAAATGGAATTCATGAATTAGATGAATTCGCTATTGTTGGAGAAGATCCAATTAAATATTTAGAACTTGATGATGTAATTATAGATTTCGAATTAACAGCAAATAGAGCAGATCTATTAAGTGAACTAGGTCTTGCATATGAAGTATCTGCTATTACTGATAAAGAAGTAAAAGAACCAGCAATTGAATATGATGAAATTAAAGATAATGTAAAAGATGAAATAGAATTAAAAGTAGATACAGATAATGTATATACATTCTTAGTTAAAAAAGTAAAAGATATAACTATAAAAGAAAGCCCAGCATTCATTAGAAATAGATTAATGGCTTGTGGTATTAGACCAATAAATAATGTAGTAGATATTTCAAACTATGTTATGTTAGAAACAGGTCAACCACTTCATTTCTATGATGCACATACATTAGGTAAATGTATAAGCCCAAGAATGGCTACTCAAGGTGAAACAGTAACTACACTTGATAATACAGAAAGAGTATTAACTGAAGATGATATAGTTATTACAGATGGAAAGAAAACAGTTGGTCTTGCTGGAGTAATGGGTGGACTAAATACAGAAATAGAAGAAACTACTAAAAATGTAGTTATAGAGTCTGCAATCTTTAATCCATTAAATATTAGAAATACATCTAAGAAAATATTAAGAAGCGAAGCAAGTATTAGATTCGAAAAAGGTCTTGATGTTAATAGATGTTACTTAGCAATAGAAAGAGCATGTACACTTCTATCTAAATATGCAGATGCTAAAGTATGTACAGGTACTTTAGAATACAATACATTAAATAGAGAAGCTAAATCAATAGATATAGCTCTATCAAAAATAACATCAGTTTTAGGATATAATTTAGAAGTATCTGATGTTAAAGATGTATTTAGAAAACTAAAATTCGAATGTACAGAAAAAGATGGAATATTCACAGTATTAGTTCCAACAAGAAGAGTAGATATCTCAATTGAAGAAGATTTAATCGAAGAAGTTGGTAGAATATATGGTGTTGATAATATAGTAGGTACACTACCAGTATTAGAAAGCACACCAAGTGTAAAAGATAATAAAAAAAGAATCATAAGAGATAAAATGGTATCATTCGGACTTAATGAAGTAATAACATACTCATTAATTAATATGGATGATATATTCAAATTTACAAACGATGAATTTGGTCTTATCAAAGTACAAGATCCAATGACAGAAGAAAGAGTAGTATTAAGACATAGTTTAATAACATCACTTTTATCTGTATATGATTATAATAAAGCAAGAAATATAAAAGATTTAAGTATCTTCGAATTAGGTAGTGGATTTTCATCAATAGATGGTAACTACACAGAAGAATCTAAATTAGCTTGCTTACTAACAGGTACTTATACAGAAGGACTTGTTAAAGAAAAATATGATTTCTATACAATTAAAGGAATCGTAGAAGACTTACTTGATTACTTAGGATATAAAAATAGATATTCATTCATAGTAAAAGAATTCCCTGAAGAAATGCATCCAACAAAGAGTGTATACATCAATGTAAGTGGTAAAATCGTAGGTATGTTTGGTTGTGTTCATCCAAGACTATATAAAGAAGAAATATATGTTCTTGAAATGAATTTAGATACTTTATTTGAAAATAAAACAGGTAAAATAAAATATAAAGAATTCTCTAAATATCCAGGTATAACAAAAGATTTAGCATTCGTTATATCAAAAGATATTAATAGTGAAGAAGTAATGAATACAATTAGACAAGCAGCAGGAAAACTACTTAAAAATGTAGAAGTATTCGACTATTATGAAGGAGATAAAATAGAAGCAAATAAAAAATCAATTGCTTATAGTTTATATTTTGAAAGTTTTGATAAAACACTTTCAGATGAAGAAATTAATCCAATCTTCGATAAAATAATAGAAAACGTAGTTAAAAAACATAATGCTATATTAAGAGACAAATAATTGTCTCTTTTTTTAGTTTACATTGATTTTTTAGTTTGCTATAATAATATCATAAGAATAGAATAGGAGAAGAAGATTATGTTTCCAATCAATGTTACAAGCGAAATTAATCCTTTAAAAAAAGTATTAGTTCATCGTCCTGGTAGAGAATTATTAAATTTAACACCAGATAGTTTAGGAAGATTATTATTCGATGATATTCCATACTTACCAGTTGCTCAAGAAGAACATGATGAATTCGTACGTATTTTAAAAGATAATGGCGTAGAAGTTGTATACTTAGAAGACTTAATGACAGAAGTACTTGATGATAATCCAGAAATTAGAGAAAGATTTATAACACAATTTATCTATGAAGCTGGAATACGTACACCAAAGTATAGAGGACTTGTATATGATTATTTATCTTCAATAGATAATAATAGATTATTAGTTCTTAAAACAATGGAAGGAATTGTAAATAACGAAGTAATTAAGGCTAAAGCTAAAAAAGGTAAAAGTCTTGTTGACTCATTAAAACCAGACACATCTTTTGTAGTAGATCCAATGCCAAACTTATATTTTACTCGTGACCCATTTGCTTCAATTGGAAATGGTGTATCATTAAATAGAATGTATTCTGAAACAAGAAATAGAGAAACTATTTATGCAGAATATATATTCGAATACCATAAAGATTTCAAAGGAATGGTAGACAAATACTTTGATAGATATAGTGCATATCATATTGAAGGTGGTGACATCTTAAACTTATCTAAGAATATCTTAGCAGTAGGTATTTCACAAAGAACAAGCGCTGATGCTATAGAAGAATTAGCTCTTAAAATATTTGCTGATAAAGATGCAAAAATAGATACTATTTTAGCATTTGATATTCCTGTATGTCGTGCATTCATGCATTTAGATACAGTATTTACACAAATAGATAAAGATAAATTTACATATCACCCAGGAATTATGGGAACACTAAAAGTATTTGAAATAACTTCTGATGGAGAAGGTGGACTAAATGTTAAAGAGAAAAATAGTTCATTAGAAAAAATATTAGAAGAATATTTAAATAGAAAAATAACATTAATTCCATGTGCTGGTGGCGATGAAATCGCAGCAGAAAGAGAACAATGGAATGATGGTAGTAATACACTTTGTATCGCACCTGGTGTAGTTATTGTTTACGATAGAAACAATATTACAAATGAATTACTAAGAGATAATGGAATAAAAGTATTACAAATGCATAGTGCTGAATTATCTCGTGGTAGAGGTGGACCAAGATGTATGAGTATGCCACTAGTTAGAAGTGATAAACCATGAAAAGCATAGTTGTCGCATTAGGTGGTAATGCCCTTGGAAACAATCCGGCAGAACAATTAAAATTAGTTAGCCAAACAGCTAGTTCAATAGTAGATTTAGTTAGTGAAGGATACAATGTAGTAGTTTCACATGGAAACGGACCTCAAGTAGGTATGATAAATAATGCATTTGAGTATTCATCAAATAATGATGGTAAAACACCAGAAATACCATTTGCAGAATGTGGAGCAATGTCACAAGGATACATTGGGTATCACCTTCAACAAGCAATAAATTATGAACTAAAGAAAAGAAAAATTGATAAAAACTGTGCAACAGTAATTACTCAAGTATTAGTAGATAAGAGAGATCCTGCTTTTAATAACCCACAAAAACCAATAGGTGGCTTTTATTCAGAAAAAGAATCAAAAGAAATAGCTAAAAAGACAGGATATAAATTCGTGGAAGACTCTGGACGAGGTTATAGGAGAGTTGTACCTTCTCCAAAACCAAAAGCTATAGTTGAACTTGATCTAATTAAAGACCTGTTAGAACAAGGAAACATAGTAATCGTATCTGGAGGTGGGGGAATTCCAGTAGTAAGAGAAAGAGGAAAACTAAAAGGAGTAGATGCTGTCATAGATAAAGATAGATCTAGCTCTCTTTTGGCAAAAGAACTTAAAGCAGATATGTTATTAATACTAACTACAGTAGAAAAAGTTTCTATTAACTATAACAAAGAAAATCAAGAAGAACTACATAAAATAGGTACTACAGAAGCAAGAAAACATATGAGAGATGGACAATTTGCTCCTGGAAGTATGTTACCTAAAGTAGAGTCATGTGTTGATTTCTGCGAAAATAGTAAAAAAGGTATTGGTATTATAACATCTCTATCAAAAGCTAAAGAAGCTCTTTTGCAAGAAACAGGTACAATAATCAAAAATGATCGAAAGGGAGGCTTATTTATGGCAAGAAAGAAAAAAAGAGAAAGAATGTCCGCTTTTTCTATTATCATGTTATTGATAATGGCATTAGCACTTCTTACATTAGTTTTACCAGCAGCACAATTTGATGCAGCAGGTAATATTATCAATGGTAGTGGTGTAGTTGCTGCTACATTACCTGATTTCTTACTTTCACCAATTTTAGGTTTCGAAGACGCTGTAGATGTATGTATATTCACATTAATTCTTGGTGCATTCTTAACAATCATAACAAAAACTGGTGCTTTAGATACAGGTATTAAGGTCTTAGTTAAAAAATTAAAAGGAAATGAATTAGTATTAATTCCTATACTAATGATTATTTTCTCAATCGGTGGTACAACTTACGGTATGCTTGAAGAAACAGTTGGTTTCTACGCATTATTAGCATTCACAATGGTTGCTGCTGGTATGGATACAATCGTTGCATCTGCAACTGTATTATTAGGTGCAGGTAGTGGCGTTTTAGGTTCAACTATAAACCCATTTGCAACAGGTGCTGCAGTAGCTGCATTACCAGAAGGTATCGTTGCTAACCAAGGAATCTTAATTATATTAGGTGTTCTATTATGGTTAACTTCATTAGGAATTTCAATGTTCTTCGTTATGAGATATGCTAAGAAAGTTAAAGCTGATAAAGGTTCAACATTCTTATCATTACAAGAACAAAAGAAAGCAGAAAAATTCGCATCAGGTGAAAGTGGTGTAGAAGATGCTAAATTAACAGGAAAACAAACTGTAACATTATGGTTATTTGCATTTGC
Organism: Bacilli bacterium; assembly: GCA_045535005.1. Lineage (GTDB taxonomy): Bacteria > Bacillota_I > Bacilli_A > RF39 > UBA660 > CAG-1000. Next base: position 25,361 of record JAZSKU010000113.1, on the reverse strand, counting down.
ATTCCTAGTAATGATCGTAGGATTCTTACCTTGGGGAGAATTTGGTATTACATTCTTCGACTCATGGACTGCTTGGTTAACAGGTGCTCCATTAGGTGCATGGTGGTTCTATGATGCAGCATTATGGTTCTTATTAATAGGAATTGTAATTGGTATTATCAATGGATTTAGTGCAAATAAGATAATTGACTATATTATTGAAGGTGCAAGAGACATTTTATCAGTAGTATTAATTATTGCTGTAGCTCGTGGAGCTAGTGTTCTTATGTCAGTAACTTACTTAGATAACTTCATTATCTATAACGCTGCTGATTTATTAAAAGGTGTACCAGTTGCATTATTCGTTCCTGGAAATTATATCTTACATATAATTTTATCAGTACTTGTTCCATCAAGTTCAGGACTTGCAACTTTATCAACTCCAATTATGGCACCTCTAGCTGTACAATTAGGATTCAATGTAGAAACTACAATTATGACTTTTGTAGCAGCTAACGGATTTGTAAACTTATTTACTCCAACTTGTGGAGCTATAATGGGTGGTCTTGCTCTTGCTAAAGTTAACTATACAACTTGGTTAAGATGGGCTATGAAAATATTTGTGTTAATCGCATTAACTTCAATGGTAATCTTAACAGCTGCAGGAGTATTATTATCATAATTAAAAAGGATAGAAAACTATCCTTTTTTTTATTTTATTTATAAAAAAAATATGATATACTAATTCTATAATAGAGGACTAGAAAGGAAAAAAGAAATGAATTTTAAAGGAAGAGATTTTTTAACACTATTTGATTATACAGAAGAAGAAATTCTTTATTTAATCAAACTAGCTGAAAAATTCAAAGAAATGAAGAAAAAAGAAATTCTTCATGAATACTTCAAAGGTAAAAACATTGCAATTCTTTTTGAAAAGACATCAACAAGAACTCGTTGTGCATTTGAAGTAGCTGCATATGATTTAGGACTTGGTGTTACTTTCATTGATCCAAACAGTAGTCAACTTGGACACAAAGAAAGTATAGCTGACACTGCTCAAGTACTTTGTAGAATGTATAATGGTATTGAGTATAGAGGATTTGATCAAAAATTAGTAGAAGAATTAGCAGAAAATTCAAGTGTTCCAGTATGGAATGGACTTACTGATAGTGATCACCCAACACAAATGTTAGCAGATTTCTTGACATTAAAAGAACACTTTGGTTATATCAAAGGACTTCATTTAAGTCATTATGGAGATATTAGAAATAATACTTCAAGAGCATTAATGATCGCAAGTGCAAAACTTGGTGTTCATATTTGCTTATGTGGGCCAAAAGAATTATGGCCAGAACAAGAATTCATTGATAGAGTTAATGAAATTGCAAAAGTTAGCGGAGGTAGCGTAAAAGTTACTGATGATATCGATGAAAGCGTTAAAGATGCTGATGTATTCTATACAGATGTATGGCTATCAATGGGTGAAGATCCAAACCTATGGAAAGAAAGAATCGATTTATTACTTCCATACCAAGTTAATATGGATTTAATAAATAAAGGAAAAGATACTGCAGTAGTAATGCACCCACTACCATCATTCCATGATGATAAAACTAGAGTAGGTGCTGAAATAAAAGAAAAATATGGTGTTGCTGAAATGGAAATTAGTGATGAAGCATTTAAACATGAAAGAAATGTCATATTTGATCAAGCTGAAAATAGAATGCATACTATTAAAGCTGTTATCTACGCTACATTATCTAACGGTAATGAATTTATTTGAAGGGATGGTGAACTAAAGGTGAAAAGTATAAATAACTTTAGTGAAATAGCACCTCTTAAAAGAGTGCTAATGAATAGACCTGGTGAAGAATGCTTACATATGAGTCCATTTAACTTATCAAGATTATACTTTGATGGTATTCCTTATATGCCACATTATCAAAGAGATCACGATATCTTTGCAGACTCACTTAGAAAAGAAGGAGTAGAAGTAGTTTACTCAACACAATTATTTGGTGAAGCAATGGATGCAGCTCCAGTTGGAACAAGAGAAAAGTTTATTAAACAATTCTTAAAAGAAGGTGGAGTAACTGATCCAAAAATTTACGCAGCAGCATTTAATCTATTAAATAGTATTAAAGATAATAGAGCACTAGCTGCTAAATGTAATGCTGGAACACATATTAGTGAACTTGGTCTTGAAAAAGAAGATCCACTTCATTATTATCGTTCAAGAGATAGAAGAGGTGATATGGTACTTGATCCATCACCAAACTCTTATGCTCCAAGAGATCCAATTATCACTGTAGGTAACTCAGTAATTCTTCCTACAATGTGGGCTCTAACAAGAAAAAGAGAAACATTAATATTTGAATATATCTTCAAATATCATCCATTATATAAAGATGTAACAGTTCATTATGGAAGATATGAACAACATTCAATCGAAGGTGGAGACGTTCAAGTAATGAACGAAGAAACTATTATAATCGGATGTAGTCAAAGAACAGAACCTGAAGCAATCGAAAAAGTTGCTAAGAGTATCTTTAATGAACCAGGTTCAACATTTAATACAGTTATTGCATTTGATATGCCAGATGAAGGTGAATGTATGCACTTAGATACTGTTATGACAAGAGTTGACTATAACAAATTTGCTGTAGTTCAAGAAGTAGCAGATATGTCTAAATTCTTCATTCTAACTAAAGATGGTAAAAATGTAAAAATAACTTTAGATCCACTACCATTAGAAGGAATCTTAAAGAAATATTTACATTTAGACGATGTAGTAATCATTAAATGTGGTAATGGAAACACAATGGATTCAGAAAGAGAAAGATTCAGTGATGGATGTAACTTCCTTTGTGTTAAACCAGGTGTAGTTATCGGTTACGATAGAAACTTCACAACTAACCAAGCAATGAGAGATAATGGTGTTAGAGTAATTGAAATACCAAGTGCTGAATTATGTTGTGGTAGAGGTGGACCACACTGCTTAAGTATGGCTCTTATAAGAGAAAACGATAAATCTACAAAAGCACATTTTGACTTATAATAATAAAGAGTAAACTTAAAAAGTTTACTCTTTTTATATCATATATACATTATCAGTTACTTCATTATTAATACTCTCTAATTTAGAAATTCTTATTTCTAAATTTTTTATTTGATTTTGAAGAGCATTAATTCTATTATCAAAATCATTCATATTTGGAATTAAAAATCCACCTTGATAAAACATATCTCTATTATTCATATTTTCACCTATAAATATTATATGACAAAATAAATTACTTAGTGTATAATATTAATGCGAGGTGAATTGTTTTGAGATTAAAACATATTAAAAATGCAGATATTATTATAAAATCATCACCATATCTAATATCTAATCCAGAAGATTATAAAGGTAAATGGAAAAGTGTATTTAATAATGATAACGATATAGAAATAGAAATAGGTACTGGAAAAGGAAAGTTTATAATACAAAAAGCTTTAGAAAATCCAAATATAAATTTTATTGGAGTAGAAAAATACGATAGTCCTTTAGTAGGAGCAGTTAAAAGACTTGAAGAATTAGAAATAAATAACTTAAAATTAATCTGTTATGATGCTTTTACAATAGGTAATGTATTTGATAAAGAAGTATCTAAAATATATCTTAATTTTAGTGATCCATGGCCTAAAAAAAGACATGCTAAAAGAAGATTAACAAGTCCAAACTTCTTAAGTAAGTATGATCCTATATTTAAAGGTGATATGAAAATAGAAATGAAAACAGATAATGATGACTTATATGAATACTCATTATTATCATTTGATGAATATGGATACAAAATAATAAAAACAGATACTAATTACTTAGATACATGTACAACAGAATACGAAGATAAATTTAGAAGTAAGGGTAAAAACATTAACTATGTTAGTGTTGAGAAAAAATAAATTATTTGCTATAATTTATTTAATACTAGGAGGAAGTATGTATAAGAAAATAATTATATTTATATGTATGTTATTTCTTACAGGATGTACTACATATTCTATTAATACAATGGAATATAATGAGATAATAAATACTATAATTAATGAGAAAGCATATTTACATAATACTAATAATAAAGGTTATAAATATTACTTACCAACAGACTTCACAATACATGAAGATAAAGAACATTCACAAGTATTATTATCAAACACAAATAAATATTATTTAAATGTAGATATAGTTAGTTATTACTATAAAAATAATATATTAAGTGAAAGAAATTTAGATGATTATAGTTTCTATACATTTGATAAAGATGATAAAAATGGTTACTTAAAAATAACAAAAAATAATGATAACTTTTTTATTGAGTTGTGTTATAATTATGCTATAATAGAAGTAGAGGTAAAGGAAAATGAATTAAGAAGTGCTATATCAAAAGCTATAACAATTCTAAATTCAATAAAATATAATGATGTAGTAATTGAAACTTACATAGAAGATAACAACATAGATTCAAAAGAAACAGCATATGAAATACCTGAACCTGAAGAAAAAGATGAATCAAAAAATATACTTCAATATATTGAAGATACAGGAAATTATGACTCAAATAATTTTGATTCAAATGATTAGTAAGAAAGAGGTGCAAAATGGGACTATTTAGTAAAATAAAAGATATATTTTACGATGTTGAAGAACCTGAAGCAGATGTAAATATAGATATTACACCTAAGAAAGAAATAGAAAAACCAAAACCAAAAGTAGAAGAAATTAAAATTGAAGAAGAAATAGAAGATTTCAAAGTAACAGAACAACCAAAAGAAGAAAAACCAGTTGTTTCAGAAAGAGAACTATTTAGAAGTGAAAGAACATTTAATTTCACAGAATTAGAACCAGAAGAAGATTTACCACCAAGAAAAAGTGTATTAGATGTTGAACCAAGAATAAATAGAGTAGCAGAACAAGCTAGAAAAGAACCTGAAAAACCAAAAGTATTCAAACCAAGTCCTGTTATATCTCCAATATATGGTATTTTAGATAAAGACTATAAAAGAGATGAAGTAGTTAAGAGAGATGTAGTAGTTAAACCTAAAGTAGAAGATACAGCAAGAGACTATGATTCAATAAGAAGAAAAGCTTATGGAACATTAGAAGATGACTTAGAAGATACATTAAGTTTAATGAATAAATTAACTCCAGAAACAATTAAATCAACTGTAGATGATATAGAAGAAGATGTAAAAGAATTAGAAGAAAAATCAAATAAAATAGAAGAGTTAATAACTAAAATAGAAAAAACTACTGCTGAAATATCAATAGGTGAAATAGAAGATCAAATGAAAGATAGTATCTTCGATGAAGATTTAGAAGAAACATTCAATCTAGAAAAAGAAGAACCTAAAGAAGAAGTGTCAGATAAAACAATGACAGATAGTACATTAGAACATGATTTATTTAATTTAATAGATTCTATGTATGATGATAAGGAGGATTAGAATATGGAATTTTTAAGTCAAGTATTACCAATAATAATTTATTTACTTTTAATAGCTCTTTTAGTAGTAGCAATCATCTTAGGAATTAAACTAATTCTTACTATGAATAAAGTAGATGATGTAATTGATGATGTAACTAATAAAGTTAAATCACTTGATAAAATATTTGAAGTTATTGATTTCACTACTGATAGAATTACATTAGTAAGTGATACATTATTAAACTTCGTAACAACAAAAGTAAAAAAATTATTTAAAAGTAAAAAAACAAAAAAGGAGGATGCTGAAGATGAGTAAAAAAGGTGGATTAGGTAAATTTATAGGTGGTTTAGCAATAGGCGCTGGAATCGGACTATTATTTGCCCCAGATAAAGGTGAAAACACAAGAAAACTATTAGCTAAAAAAGTAGAAGATTTAGTTAAAAAACTAAAAGAAGTAGATATGGATGAAGTAAAAGATGAATTACTTTATAAAGCAGAAGTACTTCAAAATGAATTATCTGATTTAGATTTTGAAAAAGCTAAAGATTTAGCTATGGAAAAAGCACAAGAAATCAAAGAAAAAGCTGAAGAACTATACAAATTAGCTATAGAAAAAGGAACACCTGTAGTAGAAAAAGCTGCTGATGAAGTTAGAAAACAAGCTTTAAAAGTAGTTAAAGATGTAGAAAAAAAATTAGAAGAACCAAAAACAAAAAAGGCTTAATTTAAGCCTTTTTTTAATCGTTAAATAAAACTATTTTCTTTTTCTTATTAGCAATTAATATTTTATTCCATATATCACTTTCAACAATTCTTGTTTTCTTAGGATGAACTAAAAATCTTAAAGATAATATAATTTTATTATCATCAACAGATGTATATATAATAGGATCTAAGTTGTTATAATAAATTCTATATTCTCCATTAACATTATTTAGTTCTTTTTTCATTTTACGAGGAATACTCTTTAATATTTCATTCTCACTTAATATCTTATATAATTCCTTTTTAGTTTTTTCAATATCACTATCTATTGGAACAGTAACATTAATTTCTTTCCATATATATTTAAATCCTTTAGAGTAGTTTTTAAGCGTGTCACTAAATATTTTAGATGAAGGTATTCTAATAATAATACCAGTACTTTGTTCTCCTTTATCTTCTGTTTTAACCTCTAATATTTCAAAACTTAAATAATTTATATTAATAACATCCCCAATATTACCAGCGATATCAATTCTATCCTCTAATGAAAAAGGTTTATTAATTTTTATATATAATCCAGAAAAGAAATTAAATACCATATCTCTAACCGCAAGTGTTAAAGCCGCAGATACAAAACTAATTAAAGTTAAAATATTTTCAAAATGTTCTTGCCATATAAGTACACAACATAATATAAATAAAATAGAACTAATTAATCTAACTCTTTGATTTAAAGTATATTTGTTCCTGTCATCATTATTGAATTTATTGTTTACTAATTCAAAACATTTAGATATAAGTTTTAATATTAAAAATGCTATAACAGTATAAATAAAAGAGTATATATACTTATTATCTATTTGTATTAATTTAGATATAAAGAAAACAGTATCATTTAAAACTTTCATATATTCACTTCCTTTCGTTGAGGTAATAATATAACATAAATAGCAAATAATTATATTCTTAATTTAGAGATTCATTATAAATTTTACATAAAAAGTGTAAATAAATATATTGATTTATATATATTTTTATGCTAAAATGTTTGCATAAATCGTGAAGAAATATTATTAAGTTCCTTATTTATAGTGAGTCTAGGATAGTGAAAACTAGATAATAATACTTATTAATTCCTATCTTCTGCTAAGAGGTGTTAATAGCACACGCATATAAAAGCGTTATTTTAATTAAGAAAATAAAGGGATGGTACCGTCTTAAATAGACTCCTTTGGTACCATTCCTTTTTATTTTAGGAGGGAAATATGAAAAATGAGAAAATAACTCAAAGAAGTGAAGACTTTGCAACTTGGTATACTGATGTTGTAAAAGCTGCTAGATTAGCTGACTATTCTAGTGTTAAAGGGTGTGTAATCCTAGAACCTAACGGTTATGCTATTTGGGAAAGTATGCAAAATAAAATGGATCAAATGTTCAAAAAATCTGGACATACTAACGTATACTTACCGGTGTTCATTCCAGAAAACTTACTAAAAAAAGAAGGAGAGTTAGTTGAAGGTTTCGCTCCTGAAGTAGCATGGATAACACACGGAGGAAGTAATTTATTAGAAGAAAGATTAGCATTCCGTCCAACAAGTGAATCATTATTCTGTGATTATTATAGAACAAGCGTAAAAACTCATAGAGATTTACCAAAGTTATGTAATCAATGGTGTAATGTGGTAAGATGGGAAAAAGAAACAAGACCATTCTTAAGAAGCCGTGAATTCTTATGGCAAGAAGGACATACAGTACATGCAACTGAAAAAGAAGCTATGGAAGAAACACAAAGAATGCTAGATACATATAAAGAATTCTTTGAATACTATTTAGCTATACCAGTATTATCTGGACAAAAAACAGAAAAAGAAAAATTTGCTGGAGCAGAATACACTCTAACAATAGAAGCATTAATGCAAAATGGTATATGTTTACAATCTGGAACAAGTCATTACTTTGGACAAAAGTTTGCCAAAGCTTATGATGTTAAATTCGTAAACAAAGATAATAAATTTGAATATGTATATCAAACATCATGGGGAACAAGTACTAGAATGATAGGTGCATTAATAATGACACACTCAGATGATAGAGGACTTGTATTACCACCAAGAATAGCTCCAAAACAAGTATGTATTATTCCAATTAGAGATACAGAAGAAGTAATAAAAGTATGTGATAGTATTAATGAAGAATTATTATCTAAAAATATTATTTCATATATCGACAAAACAGATAAAACAGCTGGATTTAAATTCGCAGAAGCTGAAGTTAATGGAATACCAGTTAGAATAGAAGTAGGTCCAAGAGATTTAGAAAATAATGAAGTAACATTAGTTAGAAGAGATACATTAGAAAAAATACAAGTTAAAGTATCTGATGTAGAAAAAGAAATAACTGCATTACTTGAAGATATTCAAAATAATCTTTATAATAAAGCACTAGAAAATGTTAAAGAAAGAACATATCACACAGATAGTTTAAGTGAAGTAGAAGAAATAATGAATACTAAACCAGGATTTGTTTATACTCATTGGTGTGGAGATGAAGCTTGTGAATTAAAGATGAAAGAAATCAGAGGAACTAAATCTAGATGTATAGTAGAATCAAAAGATTATAAAGAAGAAAAATGTATTGTATGTGGTAAAAAAGCAAAACATGAAATAGTTTGGGGTATACAATACTAAGTGTAAATAGTTTATAATTTCACTAATCTATCACATTCCTTATATATAATTGAAGCATAAGGTAGGTGGTTATATAGATAGAAGATATTGAAATAAATAATGAGTAATTAAATGATTCAAAAGTTAATAACAGGTACCTTAAGTGGTACCTTTTTAAAAGATATAATTAATAAAAGTGGTATTTTAGAATATATTTAAGTAAATACTTGACAAAATAGAGTATTTACTATATAATCTATCTTGTTGAAAAAGAAAGAAAGAGATCCACTCTTCACCAGATACTATAGAGTATTGGTACAAAAGCTTAAAATAATAAAGAGTCTTTTGAAGTGGATATTTCTATCCACTTTTTTAATTATAATGGAGGTGTTAGCAATAGCTAAGCAAAACGATGTTCTAATGAACGAACAAATAACTTTTAGTAATGTCATGGTTATCGGGCCAAATGGCGAAAAAATGGGAATTAAAAATATTACCGATGCATTAACTTTAGCGAAGTATGCAGGACTTGATTTAGTTCTTTTAAACAATGATCCTAAAAATCCTGTTTGTAAGATTATTGACTATAATAAGTTCAAATATGAAAAACAAAAAAGAGAAAAAGAGGCTAAGAAAAAACAAAGAGAACAAAATCATGAAACAAAAGAATATAGACTTAGTGTAACAATTGATGTTGGAGACTTTGAAACAAAATCTAGAAATGCAAGAGCATATTTAGAAAAAGGTCACAAAATTAAAGTAGCAGTAAGATTCAAGGGTAGACAACTTGCCCATCCTGAATTAGGAAAAGAAGTTATAATGAAATTCGCAGAAAAATTAAGTGATGTTGCTGATATAGAAAGTATGCCTAAAATGGAAGGTAGAACTATGCAACTATTCTTAACACCTAAAAAATAAGAAAGGAAGATGAAAATATGCCAAAGATGAAATCACACGGTGGTATCAGTAAAAAAATTAAAGTTAGAGCTTCAGGTTCAACTAAAATTGGACATGTAGGTGCTAACCATAATAGTGGAAAGAAATCAACAGATTTCAATAGAAAATCAAGAAAGGGTTCAGTATTAAGTAGCGGAGATGCTAGAAGATACAAAGGACTTTTAGGATAAGGAGGGTTTACTAGATGACAAGAGTTAAAGGTGGAGTTGTTTCTAAAAATAGAAGAAGAAAAGTTTTAAAAAGAGCTAAAGGATATTTTGGAAGCAAACATAGATTATATAAAACAGCTCTAGAACAATTATTCCATAGTGGAAACTATAGTTATAATGATAGAAAGAAAAGAGCTAACGACTTTAGAAAATTATGGATTACAAGAATCAATGCTGCTTGTAGAAATAATGATATAATTTATTCTAAATTCATTAATGGTCTTAAGAAAGCAAATATCGAAATCAATAGAAAAATGCTTAGTGAACTTGCTATCTTCGCACCAGAAGAATTTACTAAATTAGTAGTTTTAGCTAAAGAAGCTTTAGAAGGTAAAGCTCCTAAGAAAGAAGCTAAAGAAGTTGTTGCTAAAGTAGAAAAAGCTGTTGAAGAAAAAACTGATTATAGCAAATTAACAGTTGCTGAATTAAAAGAAATCTGTGCATCAAAAAATATTGATACTACAGGTATGAAAAAAGCTGATTTAGTTGCTGCTTTAAATTAATTAAAATAAGTTGCTTTTAAGCAACTTTTTATTTTTGCCATAAACATTGTATTTTAATTGATTTCTTTGTATAATAAGGCTGTAAAGAGGTTTAAAATGAGAAAAATTATAGATCCATTTTTATATAATGCTCCTCATTTAGATATACATGGTTATGATAGATATGGAGCTATAGCAGTAGTAGATAACTTTATAGATAATTCTCTAAGAATAGAAGCTAAAAAAATAGTGGTTGTTCATGGTAAAGGAGAAGGTATATTAAAGAAAAGTTTACACGATTATTTAAAACATGATAAAAGAATAATAAGTTATAAAACAAATAATTATAACGATGGAGAAACAATAATAGAATTGAAATAGGAGGGTTATATGCAACAATATTTCGCAGTAAATAAAAAAAATAATACTTTAGAATTAAACAAAAATGACTTAAATCATATAAAGAATGTTATGCGTATGAAAAGTGGCACAGAAATAATTGTTGTATATGATAAAGAAAGTTATATATGCACACTAAATAATGATCTGATAAGTGCTGATATAAAAGAAATATTTAAAGAAACTACAATTAGAAAAGAATTCTTAGTTTATACACCACTATTAAGTGAAGAAAAAATGAGTTTCATACTTCAACATGGAACAGAACTAGGTATAACAAAATTTATAGTGGTTCAATATAATCATTGCAAGTATAAATTAAAACAAAAAGACTTTGAAAAGAAATTAACTAGATGGAATAAAATATTAAAAGAAGCAAGTGAACAATGCTATAGAATAGATAAACCAATAGTAGAATCTATAATAGATTTAAAAGATGTACAAAGTTGCAAAGGTGTAAACATATTGTGCTCACTTGACAAAGATGATGTAAATAGTATTGTAAACGTATTAACACATGACAATTGGGATGATACAATTAATTTAGTATTCGGACCAGAAGGTGGTCTATCAAAAATTGAAGAAGATATTTTAGTAGAAAAAGGATACACTAAAACAAGTTTGGGAAGCGATGTTTTAAGAACAGAAACAGTACCACTTATGATAGCTTCAATTGTTAAATACTTAAAGGAATGTGATAATAATGGAAAAGTTTGATCAATTTATGCAAAATTTTATGAGTGGAGATTTCTTCTTAGTATTCTTAGTATTAATGTTAGTAATACTTTTGGTACTAGTTCTTGCTTTAGTTAAAACAAGAGAACAATATTTAGAAATGCTTGAAAAAGAAGAGAAAAGAAATGCAGAATATTCTAAACCAAGTGTACCTAAATATGAAGTTAAAAAAGAAACTCCAAAAGATGATATCTTAGATGATTTAGATTTATTAAAAGCTACGTCAGATGACGATATAATTGATGAAAATAAACCGTTAATTAAACAAATAGATACATCAAATATAAAAACATACGAGTCAGTTATAGATGAATATGAATCAGGAGAAGAAGAAAACGCTGTTATTTCAACAGAAGAGTTAGAAAGAAAAACAAAAGAAAGAATGGAAACATTAGGTATTTCAGATAACCAAATAGCTATTCAAAAATATGAAGAAGAACAAGAAAAGAAAGCTATTATTAGTTATGAACAATTACTTAAAAATGCTTCTAATATAACACTAACTTATAAAGATGAAAAAACAGATGATAATGCACCTAGAATAAATAAAATAGTAGTTGAAGAGAAAGAAGTAACTCAAGTAGATAATTATATAAAAGAAGAAGAATATTTAAAAATACTTAAAGAGTTTAGGTTAACATTAGAATGAAAACATTTTTAATAAAAACATTAGGATGTAAAGTAAACAGTTATGAGAGTGAGTTCGTAAGAGCTCTTCTTTTAAATGATGGATATATTGAAGTAACAGAAAATGCAGATATATGTTTAATAAACACATGTACAGTTACTAATACAGCAGACAATAAAAGTAAACAAGTAATAAATAATATTAAAAAGAACAACAAAGATGCTATTGTTGTTGCTTTTGGTTGTTTCTGTGAATTTAGACAAAATGAAATAACTGATCTTATTGATGCTGATATTATCCTAGGTAATAAAGATAAATCAAAAGTATTAGAGTATATAAAACAATATGAGAAAGATAGAAAACAAATAGTAAAATTCTATGATATGAACGAAGTAGAATTTGAAAGTATGGAAATAAAAAAATATGAACATCATCATAGAGCATTTATAAAAATTGAAGATGGATGTAATAATTTTTGTTCATACTGTATAATTCCATATGTAAGAGGAAGAGTAAGAAGTAAAAGATTTAATGAAGTAATAATGGAAGCAAACACTCTTGCACTTTCAAATCATAAAGAACTTGTTTTAGCGGGTATTCATACTGGACAATATAGTTCGGATAATAAAAGACTATCTGATTTAATAAATGAATTATCTAAAATAGAATTATTAAAAAGAATAAGACTTTCATCAGTAGAAATAGTAGAACTAGATTCGGAAATGATGAATATAATTAAAAATAATCAAAAGTTTGTATCTCACTTACATATACCACTTCAAGCTGGTAGTGATAATGTATTAAAACTAATGAATAGAAGATATGATCTAAACTATTTTAGAGATAAAGTTGAAGAAATAAAATCAAGAAGAGAAAATATATCATTAACTACAGATGTAATCGTAGGTTTTCCAGGTGAAACAGATGAAGACTTTGAAAGTACTTTATCGTTCTGCAAAGAAATAGGCTTCTCAAAAATACATGTATTCCCATACTCTGATAGAACAGGTACAGTCGCATCAAGAATGAAAAACAAAGTAGATGGAAACATAAAGAAACAAAGAGTTAAAAGATTACTAGAATTATCTAATGAATTAGAGCGTGAATATTTCTTAAATAATATAGATAAAGAATTAAATGTATTAATAGAAGAAGAAAAAGAAGGATATTTTCATGGATTTACTGAGAACTATATACCAGTAAAACTAAAAGGAAACTATAAAATTAATGAGATTTATCCTATAAAACTAAGAAAAGAAGATATAAATTTCAAGTTTTAATTAAAAAATAAAATTTAAGTATTGCCAAAAAATATTAATTATGTTAATATTAAGTTACTTGAATTTTTATGGCGATGTAGCTCAGTTGGCTAGAGCATCTGGTTCATACCCAGAGGGTCGGGGGTTCGAATCCCTCCGTCGCTACCAAGTGAATTTAAAACGACTTGTTAAAAAGTCGTTTTTATGTTATTATGTATATAGATGAAAGAAATTTCATACAATATAAAAGGAACACTTAATATTAGCGTGTTGAGTGTCGCCATATAATTTTGGTTTCACCTAATTCAGCATTGAGTTAGGTGGTTTTTTATTTTACTATTGTAATAAAAAGCAATAATAATAAAATAATAATTATAATCAATAAAATAGAAATCAACAAATCTTTTTTATTCATTATTATCGCCTCCCTTCTTTGTTGAAGATTGGCTCCACCCAACTATTAAATGTTCCTATATATAACAATAGCAAACAATATTTCGTAAAACAATCTTTTTTAACACTCAAATTTCATTTGTTCGCTATGCAAGAAAACACTTGTTTGTTATAATATTTAAGGAGGTATAAAATGAAGAAAACTTATATATGTATAGATTTAAAAAGCTTTTATGCCTCAGTAGAATGCAGAGAAAGAAACTTAGATCCTATGAAAACTAATCTTGTTGTTGCTGATAAATCAAGAACAGAAAAAACAATATGTTTAGCAGTAACACCATCATTAAAATCATTTGGAATACCAGGAAGAGCAAGGTTATTTGAAGTAGTACAAAAAGTAAGAAATGTAAATTATGAAAGAAAAAAGAAAACCAAATACAATAGATTTAGAGGTTCATCTTTTAATATAGATGAACTAAATAATAATATAGATTTAGAAGTAGATTATATAGTAGCACCACCTAGAATGGCTCATTATATGAAATATAGTACTGATATATATAATATATATTTAAAATATATTGATAAAGAAGATATATATGTTTATTCAATAGATGAAGTATTTGCTGATATTACAAATTACTTAAGTTATTACAAAATGACAGCAGAAGAATTAGTAACTAAAATAATACATGATGTATATGAAACAACAGGTATTACAGCAACAGCAGGAATAGGTGAAAATATGTATCTTGCTAAAGTGGCAATGGATATAGTGGCTAAACATGCGGAAGCAGATAAATATGGTGTTAGATTATCAAGCTTAACAGAAATGGAATATAGAGAAAAACTATGGAATCATCGCCCTCTAACGGCATTTTGGCGCCTAGGTCCAGGCTACGCTAAAAAGTTAGAACAAAATAAAATGTATACGATGGGAGATGTCGCAAGATGTTCCGTTGAAAATGAAGACTTGCTTTATAGACTTTTCGGAGTAAACGCAGAACTATTAATAGACCATGCTTGGGGATGGGAACCATGTACAATAAAAGATATTAAATCATTTAAACCAACAAGAAACAGTGTAAGTGAAGGACAAGTATTACATTGTCCATATACATATGATAAAACTAAAATAATTATAAAAGAAATGTCAGATGCTTTATCAATGAATTTATTATCCAAAAATCTAGTGACAGATCAATTGGTTCTAACAGTAGGTTATGATATAGATAATTTAACAGACCCAAGGATATCATCATATTATAAAGGAGAAGTAGTAAAAGATCATTATGGTAGGTTAATACCAAAACATGCTCATGGAACAATTAATATTCCACATCAAACATATTCATCTAAAATAATAACTAAATATATGCTTGAATTATTTGAAAGAATAATTAATAAAGACTTATTAGTTAGAAGGATTAATGTAGTAGCTTCTAATGTAATACCTAAAGATAAAGTAGTTGATACTCCTAAATATGAACAAATAGATTTATTTAGTGATTATAACGAAGTTAAAAAGAAAAGAGAAGAAGAAGAAAAAGAAGAACAAATAGATTCAGCGTTACAAAAGACTCTTTATGAAATAAAAAATAAATATGGTAAAAACGCTATATTAAAGGCAATGAATCTCGAAGAAGGAGCAACTGCTAAAGATAGAAATAGACAAATAGGAGGTCATCAAGGATAATGAAAGATTATAGTGATATAATAAATTTACCACATCATGTATCTAAAAAAAGACCTCAAATGAGCATGGATGCAAGAGCAGGACAATTTGCTCCATTTGCTGCATTAACTGGATATGATGAAGCAGTAAAAGAAACAGGAAGAACTACAGAAGAAAAAATAATTTTAACAGAAGAATCAAAAGAATTATTAAATAATAAAATAAATTATATAATGAATCAAGATTATCAAAATATAGAAGTAACATTCACTTATTTTGTAGAAGATACTAAAAAATTAGGTGGAAAATATATAAATAAAAAAGGTATTATCAAAAAAATAGATTTAACACATGAATACATACTTTTATATGATAAAACCAAAATAAATATAAATGATATTTTAGATATAGACAGTGAAATTTTATTAAAAATAGAATAATTCATTTGAACTATATTAATATATGTATTATACTAGAATAGTAATTAAAAAAATGATTGAGAGGTAAATATGAAAAATAAAGGTATAATTATAACAATAGGAATAGTATTATTTGTTATAGCATGTGTAGTAGTATTTTCATTAAATAATGATGAAAATAATGGTGGAGGAAATACTCCTGAAACATATGAACCTCATGTATTAACTAGAATGTCAGAAACTGATATAAAAGAACCAAAAGATGGTAAATTAAATGTATATTTATTCTGGGGAGATGGTTGTCCTCATTGTAAAAAATTAGTGGCTGGATTAAATAAAAGTATAAATGAATACGGTAAATACTATGATTTATATACATTTGAAGTATGGGATAACGATAGAAATTATTATTTAATGCAACAAGTAGGAGAACATTTTAAAGAAGAAGAAATCGGACTTCCATATTTAATTATAGGTGATCAAACATTTAGTGGTTATATGTCTTCATATGATGAAGAAATTCAAAAAGCAATTAAAGAAGAATATAATGAAACTAAAAAATATAATGTTTTTGATGAATTATATTAAGGTGGATTATTCCATCTTTTTAAAACAAAAGTAGGTGAAAAAGTGAAAGTATACAATAAACTAGTAAGAGATAATATTCCAGAAATTATGGAGTCTAAAGGAGTAACACCAGTAACTAGAATATTAACAGAAGAAGAATATTTACAAGAATTAAATAGAAAAATATTAGAAGAAGTGAATGAGTATCTTGAAAGTGGAGAAGTAGAAGAACTTGCTGATGTAGAAGAAGTATTAAGAGCAATATTAGCTTTAAAAGGAGTTTCTTATGAAGAATTTGATTCATTAAGAAATGCTAAAGTATTAAAAAGAGGAAGTTTCTCTAAAAGAATATATTTAGAAAGTGAAAAATAAAATTAATGGAGGTTTTGTATGAAAATAATAACTAATGGAGAACATTATATTCAAAAAGGTGATTTAGAGTTTTTACTATATAATGATGGTAATTTCCCAATGAGAATCTTTGATAGTGTTATGGGAAGTGGCAACCCTGATACATATGTAAAGATAACTTCAGAAGAAGGTAAAAAGTATATTGAAGAAGTAAATATACCATCATTTAATTCGTTATATAATAAATCAAATTCTGAATTAGAATTAGCTATTAAACGTCTTAGAAAAATAATGGATGATGAAATGAAAAAACAAGATTCATCAAAAGAAAACTTAAAAGCAGAAGCGCTTATATCAAGATTTAAATCTCAAAGAAGAAGAGCATACTTATTAAGTCAATATCAAGAAATGTTAAGTTATAGAAAAGGAGTATCTAAAGTAGTATATCCAGATATACCAAACCCATGTGTAGCACCTGTATGCGATGGATCTTTAGTAGGTACATTATCTCTTCAAAGAAACAAATTAATATTCTATGATTTAAAAGGTAATGAAATAGAAAGTGAATTATTTGATCTAATATATGAATTAACACTAGAACAATATGAAACAGCACTATTGTTTCCAAGAATAGATGATGAAGTAGAAATAGTAAAAAGATATAGTGAAGATGGTAAATATTTATCATTCGCAGTAGAAACAAAACATTGTGAAAGTAAGAAAAAACCATTTATGAGATTATTCCAAAGAAAGTAAGGTGTAAACTTACTTTCTTTTCTTTTTCTTTTAATAAAAACTACTACAAAAAAAATATTAAATATGATAAAATGTATAAGGAGGATATTATATGAATAAAGTAACGCTAATAATCATAGGATGTTTTGTATTATTTGTAATCCTATTACTTGTGGTTGTTTTAATCATGAAATCAAGAAAGAAAAAGAATATATTAGCTACTATAGATAGATTAACTACAGAAAAGAATCTAATAATATCATCAGTATTAATATCTGAACTTGCTAAAGCAAGTAAATTAGCAAACAATAAAAAAATAGAAGAAGATATAATCTCATGGAGAAAACGTTTTGAAGCATTAGAAAAAGAAGATTTACCTAAAATAACAGATAGTATTATAGAAATAGAAAATTCATGTTTAGCAAAAGAATATAAAGAATGTGAAAACAAAATAATAGAAGTAGAAAAGAAAATATTACATGTTAAAGCTAAATCAGTTCAACTTTTAGGAGAAATAAAAGATCTAACTGAAAGTGAAGATAGAAATAGAGAAGCTATAACTAAACTAAAGAGTTTATATAGAGAAGTAGTATTTAAATATAATAAAAATAAAAATGATTATAATGAAGTATCATCAAGAATAGAATTACAATTCGAAAATATAGATAAACTATTTAGTGCTTTTGAAGTATCAATACAAAATCATGAATATGAAGAACTTGGTAAAATAGTTAAAGTATTAGATGATATGATAAATAATATAAGTATTGTTATTGAAGAAGCTCCAACAATAGTACTTATGTCTACAATGATACTTCCAAAGAAAATGAAAGACATACAAACAGTATGTACTAAAATGACAAGAGAAGGGTATAATCTTGAATACTTAAACTTAGATTATAATATAGAAGAAACTAATAAAAAAATTAGTGAAATCATGGATAAATTAAATGTACTTAATTTACAAGATTCTATATTTGATTTAAAAACACTACTTGATTATTATGAATCTATATATACAGATTTTGATAATGAAAAAAGAGGTAAAAAAGATTATGAAAGAGGTATCATAAATATTAGTGAAAGACTAAGTAAAGTTACTTCCATCATAAGAAATTTATATGCTGAAATAGCTAATATAAAAGATACATATGATTTATCTGATGATGAAATAATGGTTATAGATGAAATAAATAAAGAATTAATAAGTGTTAAAGATAGTTTTAAACTTATTAATGATAGAACTTTATCTAAAGTTATGCCATATTCAAAACTAAGTAATGAATGTGAAATGGTAGCTGTTAATTTATCTAAAGTAGAAGATAAATTAGAAACAACACTTAAGAATTTAGGTAGTCTAAAAGAAGATGAAGCTAGAGCTAGAGATCAATTATTTGAAATTAAAAATATTATTAATAGTTCTAAATATAAAATTAAAGATTATAATCTTCCAGTAATACCAAAAAACTTTTATGTTGAACTTAAAGAATCACATGATGCGATTAAAGAAATTACAATAGAATTAGAAAAGAAACCTATTTCTATTAAAACGTTAAATTTAAGAGTTGATACAGCAAGAGACTTAGCACTTAAGTTATATCAAACTGCAACAACAACTACTAAAACCGCTGCTATGGCTGAAATGGCAATAGTATATGGAAATAAGTATAGATCAAGTAATGAAGAAGTTGAAAAGGGGTTAAATGCATCAGAAAAAGCATTTAGAAAAGGTGAATACAAAGAATCATTAGAAATTATACTTAATGCATTAAATATTGTAGAACCTGGAATACATAAAAAACTTCTAAACAAGATGGAAAGTTAGGTGACTTATGGCAAAAAAGAAAACACAAAAGAAAGAAAATAAACAAGGATTTAAATATGGACGAGAATTGCAAGGTTTGCTTCTTGTTCTTTTGTCTATTACAGGACTTGGATCATTTGGACTAGTTGGAAGCTTAGTTAAAAAGTTTGCTATCTTCTTATTTGGTTCATGGTGGAGTCTATTATTAATGTTCTTATTATGTATGGGAGTTTATAGTATTGCTAAAAGAAATAACCCACAATATTTTTCAGCAAGATTAATAGGTATATATTGTCTTATCGCAGTAATATTATTATTCTCACATATAAATTATATAGAAGATAATTCACTTAGTGGAAGCGCTATATTTAATACAACATTTGATAATATAAGTGAAGCATATCAAGAAACAGGAAATCCAGATAATAAATATGAATTAGATGCTAGTAAAATAAGAAATACTGGTGGTGGATTAATAGGAGCAACTTCTTCTTGGGCATTAGTATCTCTATTCGCAGTAGAAGGAACTAAAGTAGTAATCGCAATTATTTCAGTATTTGGACTTATTATGTTATTTGATATAACTTTAGTAGATTTATTAAAAGCAATAATTTCTCCAATAAAGAAACTATTTACTAGAGAACCTTCTGATGAAGAAGAATCAATTAATGTTAATGAATTAGTTGGTGAAGAAAAAGAAGTAGATAATAAAATTGTTATTACAAGTGTTGAAGATGCTGATAGATTAAATCTTAAAGATGCATCAGTTGGTAATATAGAAACTAAAGTACCAGAGGTTGTTGAAGATAGTTATGAAAACGAAGTATATATAAAACCTCCAGTTAGTTTATTAGATCCAATTAAAAATAAAGGAAAAGTTAATTCAACTGAATTTATAGCAAATAATACTAAAATCTTAGAAAGAGTATTCCAAGACTTCGGTATGAAAGCTAAAGTAATAGAAGTACATGTAGGTCCTGCTGTTACACAATATGAAATGGATTTAGAACGTGGTACTAAAGTAAATAAAGTACTTAGTATTAACCGTGAAATAGCTCTTGCGCTAGCAGCAAAAGAAGTTAGAATTGAAGCACCAATTCCTGGTAAAAATACAGTTGGTGTAGAAATACCTAATCAAAGTATTATGGCTGTTTCAATGAGAGAAATAATGGAAGCAATACCAAGTAAATTAGATGACTCAAAATTGCTAGCACCACTTGGTAGAGATATAATGGGTAAAGTTAAATATGTAGAAATAAATAAAACACCACACATGTTAGTAGCGGGTGCTACTGGTAGTGGTAAGAGTGTATGTATAAATAATATTATTGTTTCTATATTAATGCGTACAAGTCCAGAAGAAGTAAAAATGGTACTTGTAGACCCTAAAAAAGTAGAATTTAATGTATATGAAGATATCCCACATTTACTTATGCCAGTAGTAACAGATCCTAAAAAAGCATCTGCTGCACTACAAAAAATAGTAGTTGAAATGGATAATAGATACGAAATATATAAAAATAGTGGTACAAAAAGTATCGGAACATATAATGATTATGTTGAAAAGAAATTATCTAAAGATCCAAACTGTGGTCTTAAGAAAATGCCTTATATATTAGTAGTTATAGATGAACTTGCTGATCTTATGTTAGTAGCAGCAAAAGAAGTAGAAGAATCAATCATGAGAATTACTCAACTTGCAAGAGCTGCAGGTATTCACTTAATTGTTGCAACACAAAGACCATCAGCAGATGTAATTACTGGTGTTATTAAAGCAAATATTCCAACAAGAGTTTCATTCGCAGTATCATCATCAATTGACTCAAGAACAATCCTAGATATGACAGGAGCAGAAAAACTACTTGGTAAAGGTGATATGTTATATAAACCAATGGATGATAATAATCCTACAAGAGTTCAAGGAAGCTTCGTATCAGATGATGAAATTAAAAGAGTTGTTGATTTCGTTAAGAAAAGAACACATGCTCCAAAATATGATGAAAAGTTCACTAATTTAGAAGCATCATCTTCTTCAGGTGGAGGAAGTCTGCCAGGTGGAGAAGGACAAAAAGATGTACTATATGATGAAGTATTAAATTATGCAATTCGTATGGGACAAATAAGTGCATCTTTAATCCAAAGAAAATATAGTATTGGTTACAATAGAGCAGCTAGAATTATGGATATGTTTGAAGAAAAAGGTATCGTAGGTCCAGCAAAGGGAAGTAAACCAAGAGATGTATTAGTTAAATTAGAAGAACCTAAGGAGTAATTATGGAAAGTAAAAGAAATAAAATAATTGTTGTAGTATCAGTTATCTTAGTAGCAATAATCGCTTGCGTTTTAATCGCAATATTTACTAAACCTGAAGAAGAAAAACCAAACGATGAAACTATAAAAGAAGATAATAATATCTATGATATAAAATTTTCTAAATCATACAACAAAACATCAAAAACTTATACATTAGTATTTTCAAATGTAGTAAGTGACTTATATATTACAGATGGAGAAAATAAATATGTCGGTAACAACAAAAATGAAGTAACTATCTATGATATAGAAGAGGGAGAAGAAATAGTATACGCTATTGATAAAGAAGTCCCTACTAAAAATTCAAGAAGAACTATGAAAATAACATTCCCATATTTTAACCCATATTACAATACAGATATTTGTAAAGGTTATGATGGAAAAGTAAATGTTTGTTCAAATCAATTCTTAAGTTATAAAGTAACTGAAGATTTAGTTAAAAATAGTATAAAAAATTATAATACTGATTATAGTAATTAAGGAGGAATTATGACAGTACATATTGAAGCAAAACATGGAGAAATCGCACCAAGAGTGCTTATGCCAGGAGATCCAAATAGAGCTAAATACATCGCTGATAAATATTTAGAAGATGTTAAATTAGTTAATCAAGTAAGAGGAGAACTAGCATTTACAGGAAATTATAAAGGAGTACCAGTAACAATATTCTCAAGTGGAATGGGAATGGGTTCTATGGGTATTTATGCATATGAATTATTTAATGATTATGGAGTAGAAAACATAATTAGAATAGGTACAGCAGGGGCTTATACAGAAGACTTAGAAGTATTTGATATTTTAGTAGCATCTTCTGCATATTCAACAACATCATTTGATGAAGAAGCAAGAGGAGAAGATGTAGAAATTATTAATTCATCAACTGATTTAAATGGAATAATAATGAATACAGCAGCTAAAAAACAAATAACAGTTAAACAAGGAAGAGTACATACTACAGAAGCATTCTATACAGAAAATAAAGATTATTCTAAATTTATAGAAAAAGGATGCTTAGCAGTAGAAATGGAAACATATGCATTATTATTCACAGCTAAGAAATTCCTTAAAAATGCAACTGCTATATTAACTATAAGTGATAATTTAATTACACATGTAGAAATAGACTCTGAAGCAAGAGAAAGAAAACTTGATGAAATGATTTTATTGGCTTTAGAATCTATAATAAAAAAATAATTTTTGTAAATAATAAAGAAGAAGATACAATTTATAATCTTCTTCTTTTATAATATGTTATAATACATTTGACAAAGGAGGGTATTTATGGAATATAGAAAAATGAATAATGAAGGATATACACTTCATCTAATAAATACTGATAGATTTAAAACTATGAATATAGTTATATTCTTATCAAGAGAATATAATAGAAAAGAAGTTGCTTTGTCATCTCTTTTAACACAAAACATGGTTTATACATCTAAAAAATATAATACTAAAAGTAAAATGGCTTCTATAGGAGAAGACTTATATGGAGCTAGAGTATCCGCAGGTTTTGGAGTATCAGGTAAACTAGAAAATTTTACATTCTCACTTGATTTTCTAAATCCTAAATATACAGAAGATAAATATTTATATCTAACACTAGACTTCTTCTGTGAGACACTTTTTAACCCTAATATAGAGAATAATGGTTTTAAAGAAGAATACTTTAATATTATACAAAAAGACTCAATAACAAGCTTAAAAGCTATGAAAGATAATCCAGGAGCATACGCATCAAAACAATATTCTAAAATAATGTATAAAGGTACACCATCAGAATATGGTCCAACTCCTGAAATAAAAGATATAGAAAGTGTAACACCACAAAATCTTTATGAATTCTATAAAAAAATATTCACAGAAGAATATAAAATAGATATAACAGTAATAGGTGAAATAGATGATAATATAGTATCTAAAATAAATGAAAGATTTAAATCATTAAAAGGTAATAAATATAACGAACCAATAAGTCTAACACTAAAAACTAAAGATGAAGTTATAGAAAAAATAGAATCTATGCCATTTAATCAATCTAAACTATATATGGGATATAAATTAAATGATTTAACTCCTCATGAAAAAAATCATGTGCTTAGAGTTTATAATACAATATTAGGTACAATGAATGATTCTATATTATTTAATATAGTAAGAGAAGCTAATTCACTTTGTTATTCAATAGGTTCTTATACAACTAAATATACTCCATCACTTACTATATATGCGGGAATAAATAAAACTAATTATGATAAAACAGTATCTTTAATAAAAGAATGTGTATCATTAATGAGTGATAAAAAAACTATAGAAAGATTATTTGATTCAGCTAAAAAAACAATAAATACTTATCTAAATAATTATTATGATGATGTAACTTCTCAAATAAATCATTATTGGTTTAGTGAATTTGAAACTATTGAAGATATAGAATATCAAAGAGAAAAAATAAATGAAGTTACTATAGAAGAAGTAATAGAATTAAATAAGAAAATATCTCTAAGTACAATATATTTATTAAAGGGGGATAACGAATGATAAAGAAAACTTTTGAAAGAGTAGATGAAAGTATATATATAGAAAAACTAGATAATGGTATAGAAGTATATATGTATCCAACAGATAAAACAAAGAATTTTTACTTAACTATCTCTGTTAAATATGGAGCAAGAATAAATAAATATAAAATTGATGATAAAACATTTGATATTATCCCAGGAAGTGCTCACTTTTTAGAACATAAAGTAATGGCTTTATCAGAGAATGAAAGTATTTCAAAAAGAATAAATGAATTAGGAAGCTTAGCTAACGCATGGACAAGTTATTATGGAACAAACTATAATCTTTTTGGAAGTATAAACCCTATAGAAAACCTAAAACTTTTATTAGATATATTCTATAATACAAATATAAATGAAAAATGTGTTAATGAAGAAAAAGGTATAATTCATGAAGAAATAGATATGTATAAAGATCAAATAGATAGATATATGTATGATAGATTATTTGATAACTTATTTCATACATCATATGTAAAAGATAGCGTGCTTGGTAAACATAGTGATATAGATAAAATAACATCTGCTTCACTAAATAAA
Source organism: Bacilli bacterium (assembly GCA_045535005.1). Taxonomy (GTDB): domain Bacteria; phylum Bacillota_I; class Bacilli_A; order RF39; family UBA660; genus CAG-1000. The sequence continues at coordinate 512 of JAZSKU010000113.1, read as the reverse complement.
ATATATAAAGATTTCTATATTTCTAATAATACATTTATTACTTTATGTGGTAACTTTGATAAAGATGAAATGTTAGAAGAAATAAAAAAATATATGTCTAATTTAAAACTTAAACCTAAAACATTACCAAAAAGAGTAAAAACAAAAGAAAAAGAAACAGTATATATTTCATATGAAGAAATTAAAAAAGATATTCAAGATGAAAAAGTTAAATTAGCAATTAAGTTAAATAAGAAAATGTTTGGTATAAAACAAGATGTAGTTTTAAAAGATTATTTAAGTATAATTATGTCTAATAATATTTCACCAACATCTAAATTATATGAACAATATAAAAGAGAAAATATAATTACTAATATGGGACATGGTATTAATATAATAGATGATTATGTAATTATAAATATTAATGCATTTACAAATGACTCTAATAAATTCATAGAAAGAATTAAAGAAGATATACCTAAATTTGTATTAGTAGAAGAAGAATTCGAAAGAAAGAAAAAATACTATTT
>JAZSKU010000090.1:0-18396 GCA_045535005.1 Bacilli bacterium | reverse complement strand
ATATTTTTCTTTTAATAAATATTTTTTAACGTTTACTGTAGATATTTTCTTTTCTATAGTATTTATTTCATTCATTTTATATCCAATGTGTAATAAGTCTTCTTTATATATATATTCTTGTTGACTTATTTCTTTTCCTTTAACGTTTGTTTCTGTATCTGGTTTATTAAAATTTTTAATATAATTAAATGACATCACTAATACGAAGCCTGTTAATATAACTATAAATATACTTAGTATAATTCTTTTCATATAAAAACTCACTCCTCAATTAAATTATACTATATAGAGTTAAAATAATTATAATATTTTTTATAAAATTATACACTTTTTAGGTTATGTTTACATTTAAAAAGAATTGTTAAAGTTTTAGCAATTCTTTTGTTTTTGTTATTAGTTTGTTTTGTTTTTGTAGTATTAAGAATATTATTATAGCGATTATGTTTCCACTTATTAAATCTATAAATACATGTTGTTTTATGAATAGTGTTGAAGCCATAATAAGTATTGAAATGATAATAATTGTTATTTTAAATATTTTATCTATTTTTTTATTTGTTATTGTAAATAATATCCATAACATACTTATACCACAATGAAGTGAAGGGAAACAGTTCAATACTGGTGTATCTATATTATATATAAACTCTGTTAATCTATATAATATATTTGTTTTTGTTAGTGTTTCTCTTATAATTGTTGTTGGATATATAAAGAATATTATATTAGCAACTATTGTTATTAATATATAACTTAGTACGTATTTAGTAAAAAGTGTTTTATCTTTTTTATAGTATTTATATGGCACTATAAATAGTAATAAATACCATATACAATACGGAATAATAAAATATACTATAAATGGTATTAATGTATCTATATTGTTTCCAATTATATGTGGTGTACCTTGTATTAATTTGTTTATTGTATATAAAATAGTTTGGAATAATATTAAACAAAAAGATATAAAAATTGGTTTTAATTCTAACTTCTTCATTTTTTCACCTAAGTATATTATACATTATTTATTTAAAAGTACTAGAAAAAATAATACTTTTTGTGTATAATGTATGCGAGGTGAAATGCCATGGCAAAACAAACAATTTGTTTAGTTGGTAGACCAAATACTGGTAAATCAACTTTATTTAATAGAATAGTTGGTAAAAAAGTAGCTATTATTGAGGATGCTCCTGGTGTAACTAGAGATAGAATATATAGTCAAGCTTCTTTTAATGATATTCCTTTTTATTTAATTGATACTGGTGGTATTGATTTAAGTGAGGGAGACTTTAATCAAGAAATTAGAGTTCAAGTTGAAGTTGGTATTGAAGAGAGTGACACTATTATTTTTGTAGTTGATGCTAAGGATGGTCTTACTACAAGTGATTTATTAATTCGTGATATGCTTAAGAAAACTGATAAGAAAGTTATTGTTGCTGTTAATAAAGTAGATAGTAAAGTAGGGGAAGATAATATTTATGAATTTTATTCTTTGGGATTTGATGAATATATTCCTATATCTGCTGAACATGGTCGTGGTGTTAATGAACTTTTAAAATTAGTTACTGATGGATATGAACCTGGATATGAAGATATTGATGAAAATATTAAGATTGCTTGTATAGGTAGACCTAATGTGGGAAAAAGTAGTCTTGTTAATGCTTTACTTAATGAAGAGAGAGTAATTGTTAGTAATGTAGCCGGTACTACTCGTGATGCGATTGATACATATTTTACTTATAATAAAGAAGAGTATACTTTAATAGATACAGCTGGTCTTCGTAAAAAAGGTAAGATATTTGAAGCAGTTGAAAAATATAGTTTACTTAGAAGTATGAAAGCTATTGATAGAAGTGATGTATGTTTACTTGTACTTGATGCTACTACTGGTATAGTTGAACATGATAAACATATTGCAGGATATGCTCTTGAAGCTGGTAAGCCTGTAGTTATAGTTGTTAATAAATGGGATACTGTAGAAAATAAAGATGAAGAGATGAAAGAATGGACTAAGAGTATTAGACATAATTTCCAATTTATGGATTATGCTAAGATAGTATTCTTAAGTGCTCAAACTAAAAAGAGAATTCATACTCTTATGCCTGAAGTATTACATTCATATAATAATTCAATTAAAGAAGTTAAAACTAGTATTATTAATGATGTAATTAGAAATGCATTTATTGAAACTCCACCTGCATCATTTAAGGGTAAAAAGTTAAAAGTATATTTTACTCATCAATCTGGAACTAAACCTCCTAGATTTGATATAGAAGTTAACTCTAAAGGATTAGTACACTTTAGTTATTATAGATATCTTGAAAATAAAATTCGTGAAAATATAGACTTTAGTGGTACTCCTATAGTAATACAATTTAAAAATAAAGGAGAAAAAGAATTATAACACTTTTCAAAAGTGTTATTTTTTTGTATAATTTATAATATGAAAAAGAATAGTAATAAAAAGGTTTTAAAATATATTAAGAAGTGTATTCCTTACTTTATGAAAGTTAAGGGTTCTTTAATTGTACTTATTATTCTTAGTTTATTTTTTGCGATTACTAATTCTTTATTTCCTGCTTTAATAGCTAGAGTATTAGAATTAGTTACTTTAGGTGAACTTAATAATGCATTAATATTTGCTATGTTTGTTATATCTTTTAGTATATTAAGTGATTTTCTTAGTGTACCTTTTAGAAATTGCTTTATTAAGATTCAAAATACTGTATCTAATAGTCTTAAGAAAGATGTAATATCTTCATATTTTGATATTCATAATAAAGAGTTAATTAAGACTTCTAGTGGTGTATTTTTAACTAGAATTACTAGTGATCCTGATAATATCGTTAGAGCTTTTAGTGCGATTAGGGCTAATATAAGTACTATATTAAGTAATTTATTTGTATTTATATATATATTCTATTTAAATATATTTTTAGGTATATTAACTGTAGTTGGTACTATTGCTGTATATTTAGTTGAAAAGAAAGCTATGGATAAATGGAATACTTTTAGAAAAAGACTTAATAAAGCAAGAGATAAGAATACTACTGTTATTAATGAAGGAATTAAAGGTGTTCATGATATTAAGTTACTTAATATAGTTAGTTATTTTAAAAATAGAATAAATACTAATTTTGATGATATATATAATGATACTGTTAAATCTAATAAAGTGGATAGTAATTATACATTCTTAAGAGATTTTGTTGTTGATTTATTTACATTTATTGTTATAGCTCTTAGTATAATATTCTTAAAATATGATGTTATGACTTTATCTGGTGTTATTGCGTTATTTATGTATAAAGATAGATTATTTACATCAGTATTATATTTAGCATGGAGTGAACGTGAACTTAAAGAGTTTGCTTTATCTGCTGAAAGAATATTTGAAGTTATTGAGAAATTTCCTAAAGAGAAATATGGTAATGTTAGAGTTAATGAATTAAAGGGTGAAATTAAATTTAAGAATGTTAAATTTAGTTATGCTAAGGATGAAATATTAAAAGGAGTTAGTTTTTCTATTAAACCAAAAGAAACTGTTGCGATAGTTGGTAAGAGTGGTAGTGGTAAAACAACTATAATAAATCTTCTTAGTAAGTTATATGAAGTTAATAGTGGTAATATATTAATAGATGGATATAATGTTAATGATTTGGATAAATATACTCTTAGAAATAATATTGCTGTTATAACTCAAAAACCTTATTTATTTAATGTAACTATTAAAGAGAATCTTCTAATGACATGTCCTGAAGCTAATATGAAACAAATTGAGAATGTATGTAAGATATGTGAGATACATGATTATATAATGGATCTACCTAAAAAGTATGACACTATTGTTGGTGAAGGTGGTGTTAACTTAAGTGGTGGTGAAGCTCAAAGAATTGCAATAGCTCGTGCTTTACTTATGAAGAGTAATATTATTCTTTTTGATGAAGCTACAAGTGCTTTAGATAATGAGACTCAAGCTAATATACAAAAAGCAATAAATAATATAAGTAATGAATATACTATGATTATAATTGCACATAGACTTTCTACTATTAAAGATTGTAATAAAATCATTGTTATAGATGATGGTACTGTAGTAGGGGAAGGAACTCATAGTGAGTTATATAAATCTAATAAAATATATAAGACTTTATATGAAAATGAACTAAGTCGTGAATAGAGTAAATACTTAATTAAATATAATTAATAAAAAGTAATTAAATTATATTGACATTAAGTTTTTATTTTGGTAAAATTTAAGAGATTTCGGGTTTTCTAGTGCAGAAAACCTTAAAAAATGAAGAAAATGATACACCTGGAAATGTGTATAAAGAAAGGAGAAAATTATGCCTACAATTAATCAATTAGTTAGAAAAAGTAGAGGACAAAAGGTTAAAAAGAGTAAAAGCCCTGTTTTAAATGTTGGATATAATTCTAAAGATAAAGTTAGAACTAACTTAAATTCGCCACAAAAACGTGGAGTTTGTACTCGTGTATCTACTAAGACTCCTAAGAAACCAAACTCAGCGTTAAGAAAAATCGCAAGAGTTAGATTAAGTAATGGATATGAAGTTACTTGTTATATTGGTGGAGAAGGACACAACTTACAAGAACATAGTGTTGTATTAATCCGTGGTGGTCGTGTTAAAGACCTTATCGGTGTTCGTTATCATATTGTTCGTGGTACTTTAGATACTGCTGGTATTGAAAAGAGACGTCAAGGTAGAAGTAAATACGGAACTAAAAAACCTAAAAAATAAATCTTATAATTTAGAAAGGAGAAAATAACATGCGTAAAAGACAAGCAATTAAAAGAGATGTTTTAGCAGATCCAATATATAATTCTAAAATGGTTACTAAGTTAATCAATGGAATTATGTTAGATGGTAAAAAAGGAACTGCACAAAAAATATTATACAATGCACTTGATATAGTTAAAGAAAAGACTCAAAAAGATCCACTTGAAGTTTTAAATCAAGCGTTTGAAAACATCAAACCTGCTTTAGAAATTAAGAGTAGACGTGTTGGTGGTAGTAATTACTCTGTACCTATGGAAGTTAGAGAAGATAGAGCTAATGCATTAATGCTTCGTTGGTTAATCCAATATGCTAAAAATAGAAGTGGTAGAGGAATGGCAGATAAATTAGCTGCTGAAATTATAGATGCTTCAAATAATACTGGTGGAGCTGTTAAAAAACGTGAAGATACTCATAAAATGGCTGAAGCTAATAAAGCTTATGCTCATTATAGATGGTAGGAAGGAGATAATTTATGGCGCGTGATGTATCGTTAGATAAAACTCGTAATATAGGTATTATGGCTCACATTGATGCTGGTAAGACTACATTTACGGAACGTGTTTTATTCCATACAGGTAGAATTCATAAAATCGGTGAAACTCACGATGGTGAATCTCAAATGGACTGGATGGAACAAGAAAAAGAAAGAGGTATAACAATTACTAGTGCTGCAACTACTGCTCATTGGAATGGTTATAGATTCAATATTATAGATACTCCGGGACACGTAGACTTCACTATTGAAGTTGCTCGTAGTTTAAGAGTATTAGACGGTGCTATTGCATTACTTGACTCTCAAGCTGGACCTGAAACTCAAACAGAACAAGTTTGGAGACAAGCAAATGATTATATGGTACCAAGAATGATTTTCTGTAATAAAATGGATAAAATGGGAGCTGACTTTGATTATAGTTTAAAAGCTGCTCAAGATAGATTAAGTGAAAAAGCTGTTGCTATCGAATATCCAATTGGTGCAGAAGATAACTTTAGAGGAATCATTGATTTAGTTAAAATGGTAGCTTACGAATATGATGGTGAAGCTAACGAAGAACCTAAAGAAATCGAAATTCCTGCTGAATTAAAAGATAAAGCTGAAGAAATGAGAACAACTTTAATTGAAGCTGCTTCTGAATTCTCAGATGAACTTATGGAAGCTTACCTTGAAGGTAATGATATTCCTGTTGATATGCTTAAAGCTGCTATTAGAAAAGGTACTTTAGAAGTTAAATTATTCCCAGTACTTTGTGGAACAGCTTTAGGAAATAAAGGTGTTAAATTAGGACTTGATGCTGTTATTGATTATTTACCAGCTCCTACAGATATTGCTGCTGTTAAGGGTGTAGATATGAATGACAAACCTATTGAAAGAAAAGCAAGCGATAGTGAACCATTCAGTGCTTTAGCATTTAAAGTTATGAATGACCCATTCGTTGGAAACTTAACTTTCTTTAGAGTATATTCAGGTGTATTAAAATCTGGTAGTTACATTATGAACTCAACTACTGGTGAAAAAGAAAGAATCGGACGTATTTTACAAATGCATGCTAACCAAAGAAAAGAAATTTCTGAAGTTTATGCTGGTGAAATCGCTGCTGCTGTAGGTCTTAAAGATACTACTACAGGTGATACTCTTTGTGATGAAAAGAGTCAAGTTATTTTAGAAAAGATGGTATTCCCAGAACCTGTTATTGAACTTGCTATTGAACCAAAATCAAAAGCTGATCAAGAAAAGATGGGTATAGCACTTCAAAAATTAGCTAAAGAAGATCCTTCATTTAGAGCTAAAACTGATCATGAAACTGGTCAAACTATTATCGCAGGTATGGGTGAACTTCACTTAGATGTACTTGTTGATAGAATGAAGAGAGAATTTAATGTTGAAGCTAATGTTGGTAAACCACAAGTTGCTTATCGTGAAACATTAAAATCTACTGCTGAATGTGAAGGTAAATATATTAAACAATCAGGTGGACGTGGACAATACGGACATGTTTGGGTTAAATTCGAACCAAATCCTGATAATGGATATGAATTTGTTGATGAAGTTGTTGGTGGTGGAGTTCCTCGTGAATACATTCCAGTTGTTGACAAAGGATTACAAGAAGCACTTGCTGGTGGAGTTCTTGCTGGATATCCAATGATAGATGTTAAGTGTACATTATTTGATGGTTCTTACCATGATGTAGACTCTAACGAAATGGCATTTAAAATTGCTGCTTCAATGGCTTTAAAAGAAGCTAAAAATAAATGTAACCCAACTATTTTAGAACCTATCATGAATGTTGAGGTTAGAGTACCTGAAGAATTCATGGGTACAGTTATGGGAGATTTAACTTCTAGACGTGGTAAACCACTTGGAAATGAATCTATGGGTAAAGATATCTGCATTAGAGCTATGGTACCTTTATCAGAAATGTTTGGTTACATGACTGTTTTAAGAAGTAATACTCAAGGACGTGGAACATATTCTATGATCTTCGATCACTATGAAGATGTACCTAAGAGTATTAGTGAAGAAATTATTAAAAAGAATAGTATAAATTAATATACTATAGTTTTGCAAAAATGATTATTTATACTTGAAAATCATTCAAGTATTAGGTAAAATATATTTATGTTGAAATAAGGAGGAAAAAAATGGCAAAACAAAAATTCGATCGTTCTAAAGAACACGTTAATATTGGTACTATTGGACACGTTGACCATGGTAAAACAACATTAACAGCTGCTATTACAAAATATTTTGGAGATTTTATGGCTTATGATCAAATCGATAAAGCTCCAGAAGAAAAGGAAAGAGGTATTACTATTAATACTGCTCACGTTGAGTATGCTACTGACAAACGTCATTATGCTCACGTTGACTGTCCAGGACACGCTGACTACGTAAAAAATATGATTACTGGTGCTGCTCAAATGGACGGAGCTATCTTAGTAGTTTCTGCTACAGATGGACCTATGCCACAAACTCGTGAACATATCTTATTATCACGTCAAGTTGGTGTACCTAAAATGTGTGTATTCATTAACAAATGCGATATGGTTGATGATGCTGAACTTTTAGACTTAGTTGAAATGGAAGTTCGTGACTTATTAAGCGAATACGGATTCGATGGAGAAAATACTCCAGTTGTTCGTGGATCTGCTTTAAAAGCACTTGAAGGTGAAGAAAAATATGCTGACGCTATTAGAGAATTAATGGCTAAAGTTGATGAATGGGTTGATACTCCAGTTAGAGATACTGACAAACCATTCTTAATGTCTATTGAAGACGTATTTACTATCACAGGACGTGGAACTGTTGTTACAGGTCGTGTTGAAAGAGGTAAATTAAATCTTAACGATGAAGTTGAAATCGTTGGTATTAGAGATACTAGAAAAACTGTAGTTACAGGAATTGAAATGTTCAGAAAATCATTAGATTATGCTGAAGCTGGTGATAATGCTGGAGTTTTACTTCGTGGTATTAACAGAGAAGATGTTGAAAGAGGACAAATCTTATGTAAACCAGGAAGTGTTACACCTCATAAGAAATTCAAAGCTAGCGTTTATGTATTATCTAAAGAAGAAGGTGGACGTCATACTCCATTCTTTAGTAACTATAGACCTCAATTCTATTTTAGAACAACAGATGTTACTGGTGTAATTGCATTACCAGAAGGTAATGAAATGGTTATGCCTGGTGACAATATCGATATGACAGTTGAGTTAATCACTCCAATTGCTATTGAAAACGGAACTAACTTCTCAATCCGTGAAGGTGGTAGAACAGTTGGTGCTGGTGTTGTTTCTGAAATTATTGAATAGTTTGAAAGAATAACATAAATAAAACTCAAGGAAACTTGAGTTTTTTTATTGCATCAAAAAAAGAAGATTTAATCTTCTTTTTGATTGTATATAATTAAGTGGTGTTGACTTCTTGTACATGCTACATAATATAAATATCTTTCTTCATAGCTGAATTTATTATTTATATCTGTATATACTATAGTCGCATCATATTCAAGTCCTTTTGCCATATATGATGGTATTACAACTAATTCTCTACTAAATGCTTTTGAGTTATTACTAATTAGTGTAATATTTTCTAAGTCTTTCTTTAGTAGTTTATATATTTTAGTTGCTTCTGTATCTGTTTTTGTTATTATAGCAATACTTTTATTATTTTCTTTTAATTTATTTATATCATTTATAAGTTGTTCTTTAAGATTTATTTCTTTTTTGAATTCAACTGGTATTTTAGTATCTCTTCTAATTGCTGATACTAAGTTTAGATTTAATATTTTATTTGCGTGTTCTATAATTTCTGGACTTGATCTATAAGTTTTATTAAGTTCTATATAACTTACTGATTCATCAAATACTTTTGTTAAGTCTTCTAAACTTTTATATTCATAATATGGATTTATTGTTTGATTTATATCTCCTAGAATAGTGAATTTACTTCTTTTTAATATTTTCTTTAATAATATATATTGAAGTACATTGTAATCTTGAGCTTCATCTATTATTGTTTGTTCGATTAAATAATCATTACCTAGGAAAGTTAATAAGCTTTTCATATAAACAAATAGGCATGCATCTTCATAAGATAATGTTTTTTCATCAAGTTTATTTATATATGTATCACTTAGTTCTCTTTGATATGAATATATAAATTCTTTGCTTTTATAGAAGTTTTTATAAATGTCTTTTATGTTATCTGATATATTTAATCTTTCTCTTAACCATTTTCTTATTTGTTTTGTTCTTGTTTTATTACCATTGAATTCTATTTCTGATATTTTATTAGCTATTTCATCTAATCTTTCAAGTAATGGTATTGAACTATATCTTTCATGTAGATAATAGTTTAGTTTTTCAAGTGGAACATATAAGTCTCTATTAAATATTTCTTCTGTGAAACATGCTTTCTTTGTATAATTTTTTACATATTCTTCTATAACTTTAATTATATGATTTGATTGTTTAAATTTAATTAAGTTTGTATCTTCTTCTTCATGTTTATAGTATCTTTCTATAAATGAAGTAAATGACTCAATATCTTTATATTCTGTTATATATGTCTCTAAGAAATCTGAGAATGTTGTTTCTTTTGTATTTTCTTCTCCTAGTTCTGGTAAGACATTTGATATGTATTCACTAAATATATGGTTTGGTGCGAATATAAGTACTTTATCACTTGTTAAGTTTTTAATCTTGTAGAGTAGGAATGCTATTCTGTGAAGTGCTACACTTGTTTTTCCTGATCCTGCGATTCCTTGTACAATTACATTTTTATCTTTAACATTTCTAATAATTGCATTTTGTTCTGTTTGAATTGTATTTACTATATTTTTCATATAGTCATTATTTTTCTTTGATAATACTTCTTGTAGCATTTCATCTTGTACTGTTAGTTTATTATCGAATACTCTTTTTATTTTTGAGTCTTCTATAGTAAATTGTCTTTTGTTATGTAAGTATCCTTTTATTTGTCCTTCTGGAGCAGTGTATTCACATTCACCGGATTCATAGTCATAGAATATGCTTGATATTGGTGCTCTCCAGTCATAAATAATATTGTCATTATCTTTTGTTAGATAAGTTAATCCTATATAAATATCTTCTTTTGATTCATCTGATTCAAAAGTTATTTTACCGAAGTAAGGATTATTTTGTATTTTGTATAATTTCTTGTAGTATTTTGCTTTTCTTTCTAATTCGTTGATTTCTGCATCATTGTTAGAAAGAATAGTTTTCATTTCAGTTGGATCTAATTCTTGTTTAGTATTCCAAATGAAACGTTTAAATTCTTGTTGTTTTTCCTCGTTATCATATAAATCTTGGGCGAGGGTGGAAATTGTTTTCCTTAAAAGACTAGTAGTTAATTCTAGATGTTTTTTTTCAATTCGTAAATCTTCTTCACTTAAATTCATTATAACCTCCTATAAATCCAAGTGTCACATCATTTAAAAAATTAACAGCATGACACAAATATTATCAAAAGTTTTTTTATTTGTCAATTGTTTTTTAACAATTGATTTTATTTTTATTATTATATATAATTATTATTAGTGTAAAAGAGGATAGAATATGAAGAAGAAAGATAAGAGTTTTTTAAAAATATCTGATGAAAATTTACTTATGATAGTTCTTGCTTTTATGGCATTTTCTATTGGAATTTGGGCTAATTATAGACAACTTTGGCTTGAGGAAATTGGTTTTACTTTAACTGAAATAAGTAGAATTTTAAGTGTTGCGTTAATTTGTAGTGCAGTTATTTCATTTGTTATTAGTATTTTTTCTACTAAAGTTAAAATTAAGAATGTTATTTTACTTGGAATGGTATTTAGAAGTGTAGCTATGGCATGTTTACTTTTCTTTAATGGAGAGTTTTTGATTAAAACATGTATATTAATTACTGTTATGTGTGAAGTTATATTTTCTATATCGTTTTATCCACTTCTAAATTCAGTTAATAAGAGTAGTGATACATATAGAAGACACTCATTAATAAATTATTTTGCTAAAGATGCTGGTATTATTAGTTGTGGTTTATTAATTGGTGTTACAGTAGGAAAAATAGTATTTAATTTAAATAGTTGTTTATTTATATCTATGATTTCATGTATTTTAGCAGCATCTTGTTTACTTATTTTTGAACAAAAGAATGTTATTAAGAAGAAAGATTCTTCTATTAAAAAAGCATTTAAAAAGATATTTACTAGTAAGATAAATTTACTTTATTTTTTCATTCAGTTTGTACTTAATATTCCATATGGAATTATATTTGGTCTTATGATGCTTATACTTACTGATTGTATTAATTTTGAAGTATCTGTTGCATCTATATTTATAATTGTAGCTAATTTACTTGGTAGTATAGCTTGTAGTTTATTTGTTAAATATTGGAAAGATATATCTGTAAAACTTGCTGTTATTATTAAATATGGATCTAGAGTTTTAACATATTTTATAGCATTTTTAGTTAATAATTTTTGGGGTTATATTATAGCAATTATTACTGCTTATATAAGTGCGAGACTTTTAGATGATAAAGTTAATGGTACTTATATTAGAAAAGTTGATGATGATTGTCAGTTCTTATTTGGTAATTTAAGATACTTTTTACTTAGTTTAGGTGAGGGTGTAGGTACGTTTTTAGCGGGATATTTATTACAAATAGGTTTTGGTACATTATTCTTAGGAGCTGCGTTATTTACATTATCTCAAGTAATTTTATTTATATTTTTAGATAATATGAGACTTAAAGATCCAAAATATGCCGAAGATTAGTAAAAAAAGATTGATTTTTAGATAAAAATATTGTATTATTAAAAGGAAGTTTATTCCGGGTTTAGATGTTCCTCGACTCTTTACTCAGAGTTAACGGATATTATTATAAAAGGAGGACTATTTGATATGGCATTAAGTAAAGATAGAAAAGATGCTATCGTTTCTGAATTTGCTCGTAGCAAAGGAGATACTGGTAGTGTAGAAGTCCAAGTTGCTTTATTAACTGAAAGAATTAATGGGTTAACTGAACATATGAAAGAACATGCTCATGACTATCATACTAATCGTGGTTTATTAAAAATGGTTGGTAAAAGAAAAAGCTTACTAGAATATCTTAAGAAAGAAGATGTAGCTAGATATCGTGAGTTAATCAAAAAATTAAATATTAGAAAGTAGGCACTTATTTTTAAGTGTCTTTTTCTTTAATTATAGGAGGAGTGAAGTATATGAAAAGAGTATTTGAATACGAATTTCAAGGAAGAAAATTAGTTGTTGAACATGGTGAACTTGCTAAACAAGCTGGAGGAGCTGTATTAGTAAGATATGATGATACTGTTATATTATCAACTGGTGTTATGAGTAATAATGTTTCTACTGCTGACTTTTTCCCTTTAACAATTTTATATCAAGAAAAATTGTATTCTGTAGGTAAAATACCAGGTGGGTTTATTAAAAGAGAAAGTCGTCCAACTGATCAAGCTACTTTAACCGCAAGAGTTATTGATAGACCAATCAGACCAATGTTCGACGAAAACTTTAGAAATGAGGTACAAGTAGTTAATACTGTGTTAAGTGTTGATCCTAATTGTACTCCAGAAATGACAGCATTATTTGGTACTTCTTTATGTTTAGGAATTTCATCAATTCCATTTGAAGGACCTGTAGCTGGTGTTGTGGTAGGTAAAATTGATGGCGAATTAAAAATCAATCCAACTGTTGAAGAAATGGAAAGAAGTACTATTAATTTAACTGTTGCTGGAACTATGGATGCTATTAATATGGTTGAAAGTGGTTCTAAAGAAGTTTCTGAAGAAGAAATGTTAGAAGCTTTAATGTTTGGTCATGAAGCTGTTAAAGAACTTTGTAATATTCAAAATGATATCATTAGTGAAATTGGTGAAGAAAAGATTGAAGTTGTTCTTGCTAATATTCCAGATGAACTTAGAAAAGAAGTTAATGATGATATTAAAGATGATATGGTTGCTGCTATTCAAATTAAAGATAAATTAGAAAAGTATGCAAGAATAGATGAAGTTAAAGAAGAAGCTATAACTAAATATAGTGAAAGACATGAAGGAGAAGAAGATTTAGAAGCAAATCTTAAGTTAGTTAAGAAGATTGCTGATGAAATCGAAGGAAATGAAGTTAGAAGATTAATCACTAATGAACATATTAGACCTGATGGTAGAGATATGGATGAAATTCGTGAATTATCTGCTAGAGTAGATTTACTTCCTAGAACTCATGGTAGTGCTTTATTTACTCGTGGACAAACTCAAGCATTAGCTATTACTACTTTAGGTGCACAAAATGAAGAACAAATTTTAGATGGACTTGGTCTTGAAGACTCTAAGAAGTTTATGTTCCATTATAATTTCCCTGCATTTAGTGTTGGTGAAACTGGTAGATATGGTGCTCCTGGTAGAAGAGAAATTGGACATGGTGCACTTGCTGAAAGAGCTTTATTACAAGTTATGCCTAGTCAAGAAGAATTCCCATATACTGTTAGAGTAGTTTCTGAAGTACTTGAAAGTAATGGTTCATCTAGTCAAGCTAGTATTTGTGCTGGATGTATGAGTTTAATGGCTGCTGGTGTTCCTATTAAAGCACCTGTTGCTGGTATAGCTATGGGTCTTATTACTGAAGATGGTACATGTGACTCTAAATATACAATTCTCACTGATATTCAAGGTCTTGAAGATCATATGGGAGATATGGATTTTAAAGTTGCTGGTACTCGTGAAGGTATTACTGCTTTACAAATGGATATTAAGATTAAAGGTGTTACTCGTGATGTATTAAAAGAAGCTTTAGATAAAGCTCATAATGCTAGAATGAAAATACTTGATGTTATGGAAGATACTATTCCTGAAGTTAGAGAAGAACTTAGTGAATATGCTCCAAAGATTAGAACTATGAAGATTGAACCTGAAAAGATTAAAGACGTAATCGGTAAAGGTGGAGATATGATCACTAAGATTATCTTAGAATCAAGTAATGTAACTTCTGTAAGTCATAAAGATGCTGTTAAGATTGATATAGATGATGATGGTAATGTTATTTGTTATCATATGAATAAAGATGTTCTTAATAGAGCAATTGCTATGATTGAGGATATCGTTAAAGAAGTTGAAATTGGACAAACTTATACTGTTAAAGTTGTTAAAATTGAAGACTTCGGTGCTTTCTGTGAATTATGGCCTGGATGTGAAGGACTTGTACATGTAAGTCAACTTGATCATAAGAGAGTTGAACATCCAAGTGATATTCTTAAAGTAGGGGATGAAATAGTAGTTAAAGCTACTGGATTTGATAAACGTGGTAAATTAAATCTATCTAGAAAAGAATTACTTCCAAAACCTGAAAAGAAAGAAGTTAAAAAAGAAGAAACTAAAGAAGAACAAGCTTAATACTTGTTCTTTTTTATTTGACTTTTTATATAAATTTATCTATAATATCTTCTTACTAAGGGGTGCGATAATGAACGCAGAGAGTTTATATTTAACTATAACTAATTTATCTAATATTATATTAGCTTGTTATAAAAAATTAGCTATATTAGAAATTAAAGGATTAGAAAGTAGTCCTGAATATGAAAAGATATTAAGATGTATGGAATTATATTCTAAATTAGAAGATGGATATTATGATAAATTATTTAGTGATAAGAAATTAGAAGAAGAATTTATGAGTTATATTGGGCATAAGTTTGATGATAGACATCTTAGAAATTATGCTACTGGATATTATAGGTTATTTCACGAATTTCCAAATGAAGAACTTGTAAATGTAAGAATGTTTAGTAGATTAAGTACTATGAAGAGTGTAGAAGTTGTAAAAGAAGTTAATCCTCTTCCTAATATAGATTCTATAGTAGATTATTTATTTGAAAGAAAGAATCATATATTTTTAGATGTTCTTGAAGATGATATAGATAATCCTAATTATAAGAGTGTAAGAAATGTACTTATTAAAGCTAAATATGATCAAGCTTTTATGATGAAGAAAAAAGAAGTTACTTGTGAAGTTAGTCAAGAAGAAATAGAATGTGTTGGGATTGGTAATGATATTCATGATGTAGAAACTTTAGGTCTTAAATTATCTAAGTTATCTGATAAAACTATAGAACATAATTATAGAAGTGTAATATTAAATATTGCTTATATTAAGAGTGCTTTAATACAATGTCATCCATTCTTAGTATATGAATTAATTGATAGATTTGAAAAGAAATTAGATAGTAAAGAAGTAAGTGATACTCCAGGGTATAGATTATTTATGGGTGTACTTGATTCTATTCCTCAAATAAGAGAACAATATTTAATAACAGATGCAACATTAAAAAGGAAGTTATAGTATGCCTGATGTTGAAATGGGCTTGACTTTAAAAAACATATCTAATATTTTATATAATTTATATTATAAATTATTTGTTTTAGATTGTAATAAAAAAACAGATACTTTAGAATATCAAAGAGTAATTGATATGATTACTTTTTATAGTAAGTTAGAATCTAGTGTTTTTGAATATATTTTAGCTAATAAATCTAAAGATGATATTTTAAATATTAATTGTGATATTTTAAATGATGGTAATGGTAGAAGTATGAATGGTTATTTATCAGATGGTAATATTATTTTTGGAGAATTAAGTAATAGAAAATTAATTGAAATAAGAAGTATTAGAAAGTTATTTCTTTTATATTCTAAGTTAGATTGTAATGATAGTTTTGATGCTTCTATGAATTATGCTATTGAAAGAACTTGTAATGAAAGAAATAATTTATTTTTACAATTCTTATCTAAAGAAGAGAAGAAACTTAGTGAATTTGATTATGTAAGACTTAAAAAAGCTAGATATGATGCATCTTTTGTATTTATGGATGATGAATATGTTAATTGTAATTCTTTAATGGGTGAAATTGGTTCTGAACTTAAACTTAGTGAAGATATATCTGAAGTGGCAACAAAGTTATGTAGAATTGTTGATGAAGAAGATGCTGATACTAGATTTATAACTATGTCTAAATGTTATATTAGAGCATGTATATGTTTAATGAATAGTGATGCATGTGAAATTATAAGGGATTCATATGTTAAATTTTTAGAATCAGGATTTGTATTAGATGGATATGGATACTCATTATTTATGGATATTTTAGATGAACATGAGTCTCTTAGAAATAGTTATTTAAATGGTGAATATTCTTTAAAAAGAAAATTTTAAAATATAGAAATTAGTTTCTATATTTTTTTATGTAAAAATATTGTATTTAATTAAATAAAATGATAGAATTAACTTATAAATAGAGGAGAGTAGATTATGAAAAAGAATTTTTTTAGAACTTTATTAGTACTATTTGCTTTTGCTTTTGTTTTAGGTACTGTTGATGCTAAAACTGCTAAGGCTCCTACTGTAATACCTGATGAAGATACTGTTTTATATGCAGATGTAGATGATACTTTTGACTTTAGTAAGATCAAATTCTCTACTAGTAATGGTTCAGGTGAATTTTCTGGAAAAACTAATATGAGAAAAATCATGTTATCTAGTGGATATGTTGAAGATGCTGCTTCAGCTGTATTAAATGATAATTGGTTTTCTGCTTATTGTTTAGACGGAACTTATAAATTTCCAATGACAGGATATGCATTTTTATCAGATACTCATACTGAGGCTGAAAAATTATTTAATGATGCTTTAAATGCTTCATTCTATAATATGTTAAATACTCCTAATACATTAGGAAATTATACTTTATATGAATTAATTGCTGAAGCTAAAGATTATAAGAGTGAAGCAATTATAGTATTTGAAATACCTGATGGTGCTACATTCGATTATCAAGGTACTTTAAATTCAATTAAAGCAGGTAATGAATTTACTGCTAATGTATTAAGTGTTACTTATGCTAAAACTGATGGTTCATCACTTAAAACATTTGAAGCTGCTGAATTAAGTGAAGCATTATATGGTGATGCTACTAAGAAATTTGAAGTTGTTGTTAATAAAGATAATATGATGTTTAATAAGTATACTACAAATAAAATGCCAAATACTAAAGATTATAATCATGCATTATGGATTATTGAACATACTTATCCAACATTTGATTTAAATACTTCAATTCAAATGGCTGGTGCTGATGTTCAAGCATTAAGAGATGAAATTGCTTTATTACATGCTGCTAGTGCTCCAAGTGATGATGAATTAACAGAATTAGTAGAAAATTATGTATATTCAACTGTTCAATATGCTATTTGGTATGTATATGATGGTGTAGTTGATGCTGATACTGGATATACTTTAGGAAATAATTTAACTGGAAGTACTCAATTAAATATTCTTTATAAATATTTAATTAAAGATAGAGAAGAATATAATACTTATAGTACTAAAACATTCTCTTCAACATTTGGTTTAAATTATCCAGATCCAAAAGAAATTTTAGTTAAAGAAACTGATGATTATTATAAATATGGACCATTTAGTATTACTTCTGGATTAGTTTCATATGATAGTGCTACTGTTAAAGCAGAAGGTGCTAAAGGTGTTAAAATGGTAGATGTTGCTGGTAATGAAATTACTAGTGTTAATGCAGAACAAAACTTCTATGTTATAGCTGATAAAGATGCTAATGTAACTAATGTTTCTGTAGAAATTGCTACTGAAAATGGTTATGTATTTGAACCTGCTAATAACAGAGGTAGAATTTATTATTCTAACTATCCACTTGCACAAAATGTTGTTACTGGTGGTATAGTTAAACCTGCTACTGCAACTCAATCATTCGAATTAGTATTCAACCCAAAAACTGGTGTTGAAGATGTAGCTATATTATTAGTTATTACATTAGTATCATTTGCAATTGGATACTTTGTACTTAAATTTAATAATCAACCAGCTCAATTTTAAGAAGTTCATTAGAACTTCTTTTTTATTTAAAGTGTTTTTCATAATTATTACTAATTATATTTATAGGAGGTAAGTTATGGAAGACATTTTTTTAATTATTAAGAATTTTATTATTAAATATAAGTTATATATTATTATAGGTATTATTACAATTTTATATTGTTTTCAGTTTATATTTTTAAT